>NZ_JBEORU010000027.1:0-100360 GCF_040302465.1 Micromonospora sp. NPDC126480 | reverse complement strand
CTTGGTCGTCTTGAAGGATCGACGCGATGGCCGTCTCTTATCTACGCAACACGCCCATCACGGGCAAGTCGTACACCACTTCCGTGGACGCAACCCCGCGTTCTGGAGTGATCACGCGGCCCGGTTGCTGGGCCTTCGAGTTCGCCGAGTACATCGCTACCAGCCACGCGATGGCAAGCAAGATGATCAACCACCAGTAGGCACCCGATCCAAGGCTGCACAAGTAGGAGGAGACCACCACGACGAGAATCAGCTGAAACTTGGCCCGGCGATCAGCGGCCTTCGCGGTCAACGGTGACCCAGGGGTAATTTCGTGTATCTTTCCCCACTTACGACGGTCAGGTCTACTAGAGATTGAGACCGGACAGAGTGCGACAGCCGTTGTATCAGGATCCCTGGCTACCCAGACTTCTGTCTCGCTCCCCATAGCATTCAAGTCTTATCCCCCTCAGCGAGACCTTGACTGCCAGCACTTCGTTTGTTGACTCGACTGGTTTCGTTAAGCGATGCCTTTGCGGCGGCGGATCATCTGGTACGCCTGACGGCGCGCGAACTGGTGCATTCGCGACCGCAGACCCTCGTCGTCCAGATAGCGCTGCATCAGCCTGCCGTTGTCGTCGTGCCGGGACAGGATGACGTCCTCCATCCGCCGTTCGAGGACGACGCCGAAGTTGTCTTCGTCGTTGACGAGGGCCGCTTGCTGGATCACCTCGTCTTCTGACGCGGCGACGATCTGCTGCTCCAGCCAGACCTTGTCGCCTTCCCCCAGACCGATGCCGAACCGGTCGTTGAACGCGTCGATCAGCTCCGACAGCGGAACCTTGTCGGGGTCGTGCTGCGGGCCGGCGCCACCACCAACGAACCCGGGCAGCATCTGCTCGCCTTCCGGCGTCAGCGACGCGTCGTGCTCGCCGGTCTTGCTGACCCGCAGGTGCGTCAGCTGAACCTCGCCGATGTCGACGCTCGGGTCCTGCCGACGTGGCAGCCGGTTGAGCAACGCTCGCCCGTACAGGTAGAGCCGCTCCAGGTCCGGGTCCTGGTAGGGCACGATCTGGCTGAGGAAGGCGTACATGCGGGTGTAGTCGCGCAGCGCGGCCCGGAAGCCGTCCGCGGCCTCCGGGTCCTCGTCGGCCATAGCCTTGAAGCGCTGAACCGCCGGTTCGGTGAAGCGGTAGAGCGACCCGTGCGCCCGCTGCAGCGCGGTGTCACTGGTCGCCTTCTGCTCCGCGGCGAGCAGCGCCTCGGCGTACGCCTGCATCTCCGATTCGACCAGGATCGGGTAGCCGGTCACCGCGTTCTGGGCGGTGTAGAGCAGGTTGGGGTCGGTTGGCGTCGTCGCCGCCGTCTCGAAGTAAGGCTTGAACTGCTCGGCGATGTCACCGGCCTCGTTCACGAAGTCGAGGACGAAGACGTCGCCCTGGACCTTCAGCGGGTGGGTACGGTTGAGCCGCGACAGGGTCTGCACGGCGGCGACGCCCATAAGCACCTTGTCGACGTACATGGTGGTGAGCAGTGGCTGGTCGAAGCCGGTTTGGTACTTCTCGGCCACGACAAGAAGCTTGTACTCGGTGTCCTGCTTGGCCTTCGGCGTCCCGGCGTACTTGTCATCGGCAGCCGTGTAGGCGAACCGCCCGGGAAGCTCACCCTCGCTGAACCCGTTGACCCGCGCCTCGCTCCACTGCACACCGTCGATCTCCAGGTCGCCGGAGATCGCCACCAGGGAGTCGCAGCCGACGTAGCCCTGCGTCTCGACGTACTTGCGGATGGCGGCGTGCAGGCGGAGGGCGGCTTCGCGGGAGTCGGTGACCACCATGGCTTTGGCGCGACCACCGAGGCGCGGCGCGGTGTGCGTGCGGAAGTGCTCAACGATGATCTCTGCCTTCTGGGCTTGCATCGTGGGGTGCAGGCGGGCAAAGCGGGCGAGCTGCGAGCCGGCCTTCTTCGGGTCGACCTCCGGGTCGTCGGGGTTGGCGTTGGCCAGCTTCCAGTACGCCTTGTAGGTCAGGTAGTTCCGCAGCACGTCGAGGATGAAGCCCTCCTCGATGGCCTGGCGCATCGAGTACGTGTGGAACGGCTGCGGGTTGCCCGTCACCGGATGCGGTGTGCCGAACAGTTCCAGGGTCTTCGGCTTCGGCGTGGCGGTGAATGCGAAGTAGGACAGCGTCTCGTGCCGGCCGCGGGCCAGCGCCGACGCGGTGAGCAGGTCGCCCGACTCGTCCACGTCGTCGCTGCCGAGCTTGAGCAGCACCTTCTTCAGCGCGGCGGCCGAGTCACCGGACTGCGACGAGTGCGCCTCGTCGACGATGACCGCGAACCGTTTGCCCTTCAGACGCTGCACCTTGTCGAGGATGAAGGGGAACTTCTGCATCGTGGTAATGATGATCTTTGCGGTCTCGCCCTGAAGGGCGGCGGCGAGTTGAGCCGAGTCCTTGTCGATTCGCTGCACCACGCCGGGCACGTGCTCGAACTGGAAGACCGTGTCCTGCAACTGCCGGTCCAACACCACTCGGTCGGTGATGATGATGACCTTGTCGAAGACCGGCTCGTTGAGGCGCAGCCCTCTGGTGAGGGCGTAGTGGCCGAGCATGGGTGCGGTGTGCAGGCTGGAGAGCCGGTGCGCCAGCCAGGCGATGGTGTTCGACTTGCCCGACCCGGCCGAGTGCATGACGAGGTAGTTGTGGCCGGCGCCGTTGCGGGCGGCATGGTCGGTGAGCTGGGTGACCGCGTGCCATTGATGGTAGCGCGGGAAAATCAGGCTTCGGGACTCTTTGTCGCTGTGTAGGAACCGCCGGACCAGGTCCATCCAGGTGTCCGGGTGCCAGATCTGCTCCCATAGGTAGGAGCTGCGGTAACCGGAGGCGCCCGCCGGCGGGTTGCCGGCGCCGCCGGAGACGCCCGGCCCGTCGGAGCCGGTGTTGAAGGGCAGGAACCGGGTCTTGTCGCGTGCCAGCTTCGTCGTGACAAAGACCAGGTCGGGGTCGACGGCGAAGTGCACGAGGGTACGCCTCGCGAAGAGCAGTTCCTTCGGGTCGCGGGTCTCGCGGTACTGCCTCTTGGCATCCTCGACGGTCTGGCCGGTGAGCGGGTTCTTCAGCTCGGCGGTGGCGAGGGGGATGCCGTTGACGAAGAGGACTAGGTCGAGGGTGTTGTTGTTGCTGGTCGAGTAGGCGAGCTGGCGGGTGACAGTGAGGCGGTTGGCGCGGTAGAGCTTTAGCGCGTCGTCGGTAATGGCGTGGGCGGGCTTGAAGTAGGCGAGACGGATCGGGACGCCCTTGTCCTTGACGCCGCGACGGAGGACGTCGAGAGGGCCACGCTCGTCGATCTGCTTGGCGAGGTGCTGGGCGAACTGGCGCTGCACCTCGTCCGGGTTGTTGCCGTGATACGCAAGCAGCTTCCCCCACTGGTCGGGCTGAGTCGCCCCAATGAAGGCATAGAGCTCAGCCGTGTCGAGCCCAAGCCCCCTGTCGTAGTTGCCCGCCACCGCAGGTAGCCAACCGGAGCCGAGCAGCACCGCCTCCATCGCCGACTCGAAAGCCTTTTCGTTGCTAGCGTTTGCCATTCTCCACCCGCCCGCTCGAGACAACAGGACAACTATGGCGCAATAGAGCCTGTAACCGTCGAGGCAATAAGCGTCTCTTTCCGTTCAGCAATCAAAATTGCTTGCCGTCGCACCATCTCGGTAACGCGATCAAGCTTGGCGCTCTCCTGGTCCAAAAACTCAGCAATGCGGACCTGTTCATTGGGCGGCGGAAGAGGAACTGCGAGTTTTCTGATGTCTCGTTGAAAGAGGTGGGGGACACCCATACCATCCTTCAGTGCATTAATCTTATCCTGAGTAACCTTGCTCGCCAGTACATACCGAAGAAAAGCCGGGTGAACATTAAAGGGACGAAGGACCGCAATTGAGCCGTTGACAGTAGACGGTCGAGGTAAGACGGTGACAACGTTTGTGATTCCCAGGGTATTTCCGTCTTTTGCCAGAAGGACGTCACCCAGGCGCAGCTTCAGCTCCGGGGACTCCCCGTATCGGTACTCGGAGATGTAATTGACATTTTCGAAGTCAATCTCCCGCCCCTTGATGTTAGGTGTAGCGAGCAGCGGATAGCCGTCAGGCTGATACTCCGCCGCAGTGAGCGCTTTCCAGCCAATTCGCGCCTGAACAGTGGCAACTCGGTCTACGCGAGAGAGCCGCCAATGGGCCGGGATCTGGTCAAAGAGGTCCATCACGCAACCACCTCGGAAAGGATTGCACTAATAGCGATGCTCAATCGCTTGATCTCGTCGTCAATCTCGTGAATTGGACGCACGCGCCCGTATACATGGAAGTGGCGAGTGAAGGGTATTTCGTACCCAATCCTCGTTTTGCCCTCGTCGATCCACGCGTGAGGAACATCCGGGAAGACCTCGCGCTTGAAATACTCGCGAATGTCCTCGTCCAGAGGGACGTTCTCGTTGTCGCGCAGGTCGGCGTCCGGCAGCGGCCTACCTTTCCGGTCAGTCTGTACCTCCCCGTCGGGATCGCTGACCGAGAACGCCTCCCACACCGCCTTCTCCACCGCAGCCGGCAACTTCCCGAGCCCGTTGAGCTTCATCGCAAAGTCAGCCCGCGTCGAAGACCGCGTACCGATCAACGACTTCGCCGCCGCCAGCAGCGACTCGCGCTCCGCGTACTTGACCACCGCCTTCGCCTCGGCGAGCAGGCCGACCGTCTAGATGCCGGTGTTGTAGAAGAGCTGATCGGGCAGCGCAACGATGCCCTCTAACAGGTCGTTCTCCAGGATCCAGCGTCGGATCTCCGACTCACCCGACCCGGCGGCGCCGGTGAAGAGCGGCGAGCCGTTGAAGACGATAGCCAGGCGGCTGCCGCCGTCCTCCGGCCGCTTCATCTTCGAGATCATGTGCTGGAGGAAGAGCAACGAGCCGTCGTTGATCCGGGGTAGGCCGGCGCCGAACCGGCCGGCGTGGCCGCGGCCGTGCTCGGCCTTGATGAAGGCTTCGACCTTCTTCCACTCCACCCCGAACGGTGGATTGGCGAGCATGTAGTCGAAGCGCTCGCCCTCGTGCCCGTCCTGGCTGAACGAGTTGCCGTAGGCAATCTTCGTCGGGTCGCCACCCTTGAGCATCATGTCCGACCGGCAGATGGCGTACGTCTCGCCGTTGAGCTCCTGCCCGTACACCTCGACGGTGGCGTGCGGGTTGTGCGCCTGGATGTGCTCCTGGGCCTCGGTGAGCATGCCTCCGGTGCCGCACGCTGGGTCGTACACCTTGCGGACGATGCCCGGGGTCACCAGGTCGTCCTCGTCGGGGGCGAGGAGCAGGTTGACCATCAGCTTGATGACCTCGCGTGGGGTGAAGTGCTCACCAGCGGTCTCGTTGCTGATTTCGGAGAAGCGGCGGATCAGCTCCTCGAAGACGTAGCCCATCTGGTGGTTGGAGACCACGTCCGGGTGCAGGTCGATATCGGCGAACTTGGCGACCACCTGGTAGAGCAGGCCGGCGTCGGCGAGCCGACTGATCTGGGTGTCGAAGCCGTACTTGTCGAGCACGTCGACCGCGCCCGGCGAGAAGCCGCCGATGTAGGCGCGCAGGTTCAGCGCCACATGGTCCTGATCGCCGAAAGACCTCTTGAAGGACAGCTGGCTGGTGTTGTAGAAGGGCAGCCCAGACGTCTTGCGAAGCACCGGGTCCATGTTCTGCACCCCGAGCTGCTTGAGCTGGGCATGTTTGGCGAGCACCGCGTCCTTCGTCGGCTCGAGCACGCAGTCCAGGCGGCGCAGCACGGTCAACGGGAGGATCACCCGACCGTACTCGGACTGCTTGTAATCGCCGCGAAGCAGATCAGCAACCGACCAGATGAAGTTCGCGAGTTCGTGGTGCTTGGTACTCACCAGGTTCCTTTCGTTTTCCTTAAGCCATGCAGTATGCCCGTTGGCCTGCATCGTTGTAGTCCCCCACTCGGCCTGGAGGATCAGCCGAGTGTCAGCGGACTGCTTTCGCTCGTTCACACGGTGTCGCCGGTACAGGCGCAGCCCTTGACCTGCCTGCGAAGCGCCACCCTTCCAGCGCCTGTCGTCAAAGTGCTCCGCCAGCGTCGGATATCCGACGCACGCGGCCTACCGGTCGCCTTCCTGCGGGCGGAGGTTGCCCTGGGCGAGCCCGTCGGCGGTGAGCTGCAGGAGCTCCGCCCCCAGCGTCGCCGCCTGCCGCATCGCCGACTCGAAGGCGTCCAGCCGCCGAAACGCCTCTCCGTGCGCCCGCTGCTCCTCCAGCGGCAGCCGCCGTACCAACGCCCGTCGGATGTCGAACCGCAGCGTCCCGGACAGGCTCGACGCCTGCTTCTCGTTCGCCGTGTTGCGCAGCTGCCCGGCTAGGAACCACGAGTCCAGCGCCGCCGGGTTGGGCCGCAGCAGGTACATGTTCGCCCCGAGCACCGCCTTCTCGTCGGTGATGACCCGCGCGGTGATGCGCCGGGCGACCACCGGCACCACGACGTCCCCCGGCGCGAGCTGGATCGGCTCCCCCGCCGGCTGGTCGCCGCGCGACGACGGCCCGGTCCCCTCGATGACATCCCGCGCGTGCAGCACCGGAAGCGCCGACTGCGCATCGGTGTCACGCGCAGCCCGTACCGGCCCAAGCAACTGCAACGCCCCCGTTCGCGCCAGCTCGGCGACCGGCACGGCCGGTGACGTCGCCCCGTCGGGCGTGGGTGTGACCTGCGGGATCAGCGCCGGCAGGTCCCGCACGACGGCGGCGAGCCGCTCTCTCGTGCGTACCATCTGCTTCCCCGTCCGCTCGCCCCCGCCGGCGGGTTGGCGCCGCGCGGGCGTGAGGTCGACCTCCTCGTCGAGCAGCTCGATGACCGGGACCGCGCGGGCGAAGCCGACGTCCTCGACGTCCGCGTCGGGGGCGGCGGTGAAGGCCCGCCAGGTGGCGAGGATCCGTGGGGCCAGCTCGGCCAGGTCGCCGTCGGCGGCGTCGACCAGCAGGGTCCGCGCCGGTGGCGGCGCGTCCGGGGCGGGGCGCCGCAGCACCCACAGATGCAGGGGTACGCCGTGCGGCGCGGCCACCCCGCTGGGCAGCGCGATGACGGCCCGGAGCGCGCCGCGGCGCAGCAGCTCGGCGCGGATTCGCCGGCCGGTGCGGCGCCCGGCCGCGGTGGGCGGCATGAGGAGTACGGCGTGCCCGCCGACGTTCAGGTGTGCCAGACAGTGCTGCGCCCAGGCCAGCTCCGGTTCGGTGCGCGGTGGCACCCCGCCGTACTGCCAGCGCGGGTCGTAGCTGAGCTCCTCGTGGCCCCAGGTGGTGACGCCGAACGGCGGGTGGCATACGGCTGCGTCGAAGGTGCGGCGGGGGAAGGCGTCGGCGCGTAACGAGTCGCCTGGTTCAACCTCGCCGGGTACCCCGCGCAACGCGAGCCAGAGCGTGGCGAGGGTGGCGAGGTCCTGGTCGAGCTCCTGCCCGTACGCCTCGGTGCAGCCGGCGCGCACCGCGGCCCGCAGGGTGGCGCCGGAGCCGGCGGCCGGGTCGAGGATGGTGCCGCCGTCGGCGGCGGCGAGCCGGACCATGAGATCGGCCAGTTCGTCCGGGGTGGCCCAGGGGCGGCCGGGGGCGGGCGCGGAGAAGCGTTGCCACAGCTCGTCGAAGGCGGCCGATGGTGTCAGTTCGTCGGCGAGGGCGTCGATGTCTGGCAGCAGCGGCTTGACCGCCGGGTCGGCCGCCACACGTTTTCCGCCGCGCTGTCGGCTGAGGAGCTGAGCGCCGACGCCGGCGAGTGCGGCCGCTGGGCTCTCGGTGGCGGCGGCGAGGTGCCGCCAGAGTCGCTCGGCGCGGGACAGCTCGGGGAGCTTGCCCTGCTCGCGTAGCCAGGTCTCGATCTCGCCGAGGTCGAATTCCGGGCTGGCGGCCGTGCCGCTGACGGGGGTCGGGAAGTCGGGGTGGCGTTTGCGCCAGTTGCTGACGGCGGCGCGGCCGACCCCGGCGAGCCGGGCGATCTCCGCTGCCGTGATGGTCGGGTTCACCTGCACCTCCGTAGTGTGTCATACGTGTCAAGCATCATGCTTGTTGACAGCGTTCACAGCTCATGCTCTCATTGACGCCGCAACGCTCACACCAGGAGGACAATGATGCGCAAGACGACCACGTTCGCTCTGTTCGCCACCGCCCTTATCGCGCTTGGCTGCGGTGCCGGCGCCACCGACGAGGCCGGCAGTGCCGGCGGCGGCGACACCGCTGCCAAGGGCGAGGACAAGCCCAAGACCGCGAAGATCGGCCAGGCCGTCCGGGACGGGAAGTTCGAGTTCACGGTGAAGTCGAACAAGTGCGGCGTCGCCAAGGTCGGCTCCGACCTGCTCGGCGACAAGGCCCAGGGCCAGTTCTGCCTGGTCACGGTCAACGTCAAGAACATCGGCAAGGAGCCGCAGACGCTGATCGACAGCAGCCAGAAGGCGTACGCCGCCGACGGCACCGAGTACTCCACCGACTCGGAGGCCGCGATCTACGCCAACAAGGACCAGCAGACCCTGTTCGCCGAGATCAACCCCGGCAACCAGGTGACCGGCGTCCTCGTCTTCGACATCCCGAAGAACGTCAAGCTCACCAAGCTCGAGCTGCACGACTCGCCGTTCTCCGGCGGCGTCGAGGTCGCGCTCAGCTGACTTTCCCCCGCGTCGGGGCGGGCCCGTCCCCGCCCGCCCCGACTGTTCACAGCTCGCCGTTCACACGTCAGGAGTGCGCAATGACCGACCCGACCGCGCCCGTACCGCCCGACCAGCCCGCAACCCCGCCGACCTCGGTCGATCCGGACGAGGCGGCGACCTTAGCCCTCGCGCCGACGAGTGGGAAGCGCAACGGAAACGTCCTGCTGGCTGTGGCGGCAACCGCCTTGCTGTTCATCGGCGTCGGCGGCGCTGCCGCTCTGCTGAGCGGCGACTCCGAGGCCGACGGCAAAGCGGTAGCGAAGCAGTCCGAACTCGCCGCCGCCCGGGAGGAGTGCAGTCCAGGCGACACCCGCTACGCGGAGCTGGGCGACGAGGGTAGGACGTTGACCCTCCACGGTGCCGGCGAGGAAGACGCCGGCCTCTCCTACAGCGTTCTCCTGTGCTACTGGCGAGCGCTCGATGTCCCGGACGCGATCGTCTCGGAGATCGGTGCCACCCGCGCGCTCGACGGTCGCCAGACCGGCGAGTGGGACAAGATGCGCGCTTCCTGGAGCTACCACCCGGACCACGGGCTCCAGATGGTCCTCACCATCGACGACTGATCACGCGGGCTCGCCCGATCCACTTCGCCGTTCCTCGACATTCCAGACAGGAGATTCGCCGTGAGCGATCAGCACGAGTTCGGGCCTGAGCACCCCGCCGAACCGACCGTCCCCGCGCCGCAGCTGCCCCATCCCCCGGGCAACCCCGCCGTACCGCCCGTTCCGCCCGGCGCCACCCTTCCGGGAGCTGACCTGCCGGGCAAGGGCTCCAACGCGCGCGCCTGGCTGGTCGGGGGCCTCGCCCTCGTCGTCGCCCTCTGCTGCGGTGGCGCCGTCATCGGTGCGATCAGTGCCGGCAACCCCGAGGAGACCACCGGCGCCAGCAGTTCGCAGTCGGCGACTCCGACCAGCAGCGCCCCCACCACGGCGGCGCCGACGTCCGCTGCCCCCACCACGGCCGCTCCCACGACGACCGCCCCGGAACCGACACCGCCGCCGGCTCCGAAGCCGAAGGTGCTCAAGGGACGCGGCGACGACGTGGTTCGTATCCCCGACCTCACCGACCTGGCGGTCATCAAGTTCGCCTGCAAGTGCTCCAGCAACACGGTGCTGCGCAGCGATGGTGACGGCCTGCTCGTCAACGAGATCGGCTCGTACACGGGCAAGCGGTGGATCAATCTCGAGGACGGCTCGCTGACCACCCAGTTCGAGATCGAGGCATCCGGTTCCTGGACCCTGACGATCGGCACGGTGGACCAGATGGCCACCAAGGCTCTCACCGGGAAGGCCGCCGGCAAGGGCGACGACGTGATTGTGCTGGGCGGCGACGCTACCGCCGCCAAGATCACCCACTCCCGCGGCGATTCGAACTTCGTCGTCTACGCCTACTCGCTGGAGACCGGTGAGGGCGGCCTGCTGGTCAACGAGATCGGTGGCTACTCCGGTGTCCGCCCGCTGGAGGCCCCCGCCCTCGTCCAGATCACCGCCGACGGCAACTGGACCATCACGCCGGCCTGATCCGTCTGCGACATCAGCTTCAAAGCGCCACAGCCAAGTACTTCTCCGCCGACCCGCTGCGCGGACTGCCAGCGCTCGTGCCGGCCGGGCCCGGACGACCGGCGCGGTCGCCGTCTGCGGCCCACGCCCTGGTCGACGCGTCACTGCGCGACTGGCACGCCACCGACCACTTACCGAGGGGAGACACACACGATGAACACCAACGAGCACGAGACGGACCCGGGCGTCGCACACCACATCGTCACCCACCGGTACGTGCAGCGGCGGCTCGCCGCGCTGCCGACCGGCCCCGAAGCGACCGACGCCCGGCTGCGTGGCCTGCTGGCCATCTTCGACGACATCACCGCCAAGGGTCATCCCGAACCTCTGGCGTTGCTGGCCGGCGTCCTGGGCATCCCCGTCGACACGCTCGTGTCGCACCTGCGGGCCGCCAGCCGTCCCTGGGGTGAGAACCGGTGACCCCGACGAGGTGCGGGCGACGGTCCGTGCGCTCTTCGATGCCGGGGCGACGGCCACGACCAGCAGGTAGTACCCCACACTGTCGGGCATGCACCTCACACACTCCGACGACATCGCGAGTGCGATCCGCACCCGGCACCTGCAGACGCCCATCAGTCGGGTGCTCACCTACGGTGTCGACACACCCACGGCGGATGTGGCCGCCGCTCTGGCGGACGGTGGCTTCGACCACGCCCCGGTCACCCGGGACGGCGAGATCTTCGGCTACGTGCGCCACATCGACCTGACCGGCGGAAACGGTGTCCTGGCCAGCCACGTACGTCCGCTCACCGCCTCCCGGGTGATCGCGGGTGACACGCCGTTGGCGACGCTCCTGCCGGCGCTGCGTCGCGCCGAGTTCCTGTTCGTCGTCGACGGGCACGACATCGTCGGGATCGTCAGCCCGGCGGACCTGAACAAGCAGCCGGGGCGGACGTACTTCTACCTGCTGGTCTGCGCACTGGAACTGGCGCTCGCCGAGCGGGCCCGAGAGGTCTTCGTCGACCAGGAGAAGGCGCTGAGGCTGCTGCCCGAGGCACGGCAGGACAGGATCCGGGAGCGGCTGGCCACCGAGACACGCGACGACGTCGCGGCCGACGTCGTCGCGGCCATGGAGTTCACCGACCTGATGAAACTGGCCAAGCGGGCCGACGAGATCCGCGGCGCCTTCGGCACCTACAGCGCCACCAAGTGGGACAGGGACGTGTCGGCGCCCCTCATCGATCTCCGCAACACCGTCATGCACTCCGTGCGGACCCTGGCGACGGACGCCCCGTCCTCTCTGCAGCGGCTCATCAGCCTCGACACGCGTCTCCGCGAGCTGCTCTCGACGTAGTCCTGCCCCGCGACGCGCCGGTGGTGGGCCGCGAACGGTGCGCTCAGTAGCGGTCCCGCAGGATCCGCTTCATCTGGGTGATCTCCTCCTCCTGCGAGCGGACGATCTGGTCGCACAGCTCGACGATCTCCGGGTCGGTGATGTTCGACTCCTGGCAGACGAGGACCGCCCGGGAGTGGTGCGGGATCATCGAGTGCAGGAACGCCTCGTTGCCGACGAACGGCTCGGTGCGGACCGCCGCGAACCCGCCGACGAAGACGGCGATCAGCACGGCGTACGACACGATGGTGAGTCGCTTGTCGTTGAACATCTGGTGCATGACGCCGAGCATGACGACGCCCATCACGGACACCATCAGGATCGACATGTAGAAGTTGCTCAGGTTCAGGAAGAAGTCGGACGGCCGGCGGACCTGGGACATGGTCAGCAGGAACATCAGCACCAGGCTGATCAGCAGCACGGCCCCGAACCGCAAATAGTTCTGCTTCATCTCACTCCCGTCGTTCGCGTCGTTGCCACGCTATCGACGCGCCCGGCCGTCGGCGGCGTGAACAGCGCGCTTCGCCGCCCCGCCCGGCCAGGTCAGGGCCGCTGCCGCAGGGCGGCGAGCTGGATCTGCAGCGCCAGCCGGTCGCGCGGTGACTCCAGATCGATGTCGACGACCTCGCCGAGGCGGCGCAGCCGGTGTCGCAGCGTGTTGGGGTGCACGTGCAGTTGCCGGGCGGCCTTCGACGGGTCGCCCTGCTGTTCCAGCCAGGCGGCGACGGTGGCGACGTAGTCGGTGCCGTGCCGGCGGTCGTGCGCGACCAGGGCGGGCAGCGGGCCGCCGACGAGCAGGTCGGGCTGCGGCACCGCGGTGACCACGCGGTGCACCACGACGTCGGCCCAGGCGTCCTCGAACCGCAGGACCGCGGGCCGTTGCCGGGCCGGCCCGTGCAGGGCGAGCAACTCGGCCGCCTCGGCGCGGGAGCGGGGCAGGTCGGCCACGTCCCCGGCGACGCTGCCGGAGGCGGCACACAGGCCCGGGTCCTGCACGGCGACGTCGTGGACCAGCCGTTCCAGCCACCGCCGGGTGCCGGGCGCGGCACCCCCGTCGGCGACGACCGCGAACAGCACGTCGTCGACGTCGGTGATCAGCGGCTGCCGCCAGCCGTGCCGGCGGGCGATCGACTCCCACAGGGCCAGGTTGTCCACCGTCCCGCCGGCGCCGCCGTGCGCGCCGAGCGCCACCACCCGCCAGGGGCCGTCGGGCAGGCCGAGGTCCCGGCGGGTCGTCGCGACGGGCGACCGCAGGGCGGCGCGCAGCCGCTCGGCCGTCACCCGGCGGGTCACGTCGGCCTGCACCCGCAGGCGGAGCAGGTGCAGGGCCAGCCCGGACGCGGCGCCCTGCAGGTCGCGCAGGCGCTCCTGCGGCACCGGACCCTCGACGACGGCCCAGATCGAGCCGAGCAGCTCGCCGCCGGCGCGGATCGGGATGACCAGCCGGGGCAGGGTGCCGTCCGGGCCCTTCGGCACGTAGACCGGCTGACTGCCGGTGGCGAGCTTCCGGAACACGCCGCGGGAACGGAAGTGCGCCACGACGTCGCCGGGGACCCGGCGACCGACGATTGTGGAGACGCGCGCCGGGTCGGTGCGGTCCTGCCGGGACGAGTACGCGAGGACCCGGGACTGGGCGTCCTCGATGGTGACGGGCGCGTCGACGAGGGCGGCGGTCGCGTCGGCGAGGGCGAACAGCTCGTCGTACACGCCGGCCTCGCCGGTCTCCGGCGGGCCGGGCGCGGTGGCCCGGTCGATCACGCCGCGCAGCAGCCAGACGAGCTGGGTCCACGAGCCGTGCCGTTGCAGCTCGACAAGGGTCAGCGCGCGGGCGGTGGCGGCGGCCGTCACGTCCGGGTGGGTGGCCAGCGGCGGCTTGAGGACGAGCCCGGCCGCGGCGACCTCGGCGCTACGCCCGACGGCGGCGAGCGCCCCCTCGGGCGTGGTGATGCCGGCGCCGAGGACCAGGTCGCCGGCCTCGCCGATGGGCGCGTCGTCGAGCTCGGCGAGGGTGACGTCGCGGACCTCCAGCCCGGCCGCCGGCACGACGATCTTGAGCAGCGCCGCGCCGACGGCGTCGACCACCCCGGCCACCGTGATCATGACCGGATCATGCCACGGCGTTGTCCGTGCCGGCCAATGAACGGCCGCATCATTGGCCGGCGCGGACAATGACGAATCCCGCGGGCCGGGACACGATGGGCGCGACACCAGGTGCTCCGGAGGAGAGAGACGCTATGTCCGCCACAACGCCCCCGCCCGCCCCCCAGCACGTCGCCGTCATCGGCGCCGGCATGGTGGGCCTGGCCACCGCCTGGTTCCTCCAGCAGCGCGGGGTGCGGGTCACCGTGCTCGACCGCACCGGCGTCGCGGCGGGCGCGTCGTGGGGCAACGCCGGCTGGCTCACCCCGGGCATCACCACCCCCCTGCCCGAGCCGGCGGTCCTGAAGTACGGGCTGCGGGCCGTGCTGAGCCCGTCGTCGCCGGTGTACGTGCCGCCGCGCGCCGACGCCCGGCTGCTGCGGTTCATGGCCGGCTTCACCCGGCACAGCACCGCCGCGAAGTGGCGCACCGCGATGCGCGCCTACATCCCGATGAACGGTCGCGCGTTCGACGCGTTCGACGCGCTCACCGACGGCGGGGTCGGTGCGAGCACCCAGGAGGCCAAGTCGTTCCTCGCCGCGTACCGGACCGAGACCGAGCGGAAGGTGCTGCTGGACGAGCTGGCGCACATCCGCTCCGCCGGCCAGGAGATCGAGTTCGACGTGCTCACCGGCGCCGAGGCGCGGGAGGTGGAGCCGTCGCTGTCGGACGCGGTCGGCGCCGCGATCCGGCTGCACGGCCAGCGGTTCATCAACCCCGGGGAGTACGTGCACGCGCTCGCCGACGCGGTGCGCGCCCGCGGGGCGTCACTGGTGACCGGGGCGGACGTGGTGGACGTCCGCGACGAGGGCCCGGCCGTGCGGGTGCTCACCGCCGACGGCGCGGACCAGCGGTACGACGCGGTGGTGCTGGCGACCGGCACCTGGCTCGGCGACCTGGCCCGGCGGTTCGGCGTCCGCACCGTCGTGCAGGCCGGCCGCGGCTACAGCTTCAGCGTCCGCATCGAGCACGTCCCGTCCGGGCCGGTGTACTTCCCGGCGCAGCGGGTCGCGTGCACGCCGCTGGGCGACCGCCTGCGGGTGGCCGGGATGATGGAGTTCCGCAAGGCCGAGGCTCCGCTGGACCAGCGCCGCGTACGGGCCATCGCCGCGGCGGCCCGCCCGCTGCTGCGCGGCGCGGATCTCGACGCCCGCGTCGACGAGTGGGTCGGTTCCCGGCCCTGCACGCCGGACGGGCTGCCGCTTATCGGTGGTACCCGCTCGCCGCGGGTCTTCGCCGCCGGCGGGCACGGCATGTGGGGCATCACCCTGGGCCCGCTCACCGGTCAGCTGCTCGCCGAGCAGATCACCACCGGCCGGCGGCCCGCGGAACTCGCGCCGTTCGACCCGCAGCGCTGACGGCCGGCGTTCTGGGTGGTTTGCGCCGTCGGGTGGTGGTGTGGTCGGCGCAACTTCGGCCTCCTGTCAACTGCCGACCACGCAGCGTCACGACCCGTGTTAGCTTCGGCTTGGCAGGGCAGCACATGACCTGCGCTCAACTGGTGCAACACCATCGCACGTTCGTTCCCCGCTGGTGACAGGTGGAGTCCGGTGGCGGCCGTCAGGTCCGTCCGGCCACTCCGCGCGACATCCGCCCTGAGGAGGAATCGTGCAGGATCGGCTCGACAACCCGGGTCATACCCGCTGGTCGCGGTTCGCCGTCATGATGGCGTCGGTCGCGGCCGTGGCCGCCGTGATCGTGTTCGCCGTGGCCGACGGCGCGCTCGCGGCCTCGTTCCTCGTCTCCGGCCAGACGTTCAAGATCTCCGCGTCGAAGTTGCAGGGTGAGGGTTTCGTCCAGTACGGCGGGGTCGCCCGGGAAGTCGACGGCACGCGGAATCCCGTCGCCGTCACCGGTATCCGCGACGCGGAGATCTTCGACCTCTGCCAGTCGGTAAAGGTGCCGGGAGCTCCGGTCGTACTCACCATCACCGCCGGCGGCGGTGGCCGGCCCGCCACCGCGAAGGATCTGGTGCTGGACGTGGTGTCGCTCGAGGGCGACGTGGTGTTCCAGGACATCAACATCGGACAGGACGCGTCGACCCTTGAGGGCGGTCCCGCCGGCGCCCGCGGCGAGCCGGGGTCCTTCGGCCAGCAGGCCGACGCGGTGACCATCACGAACCTCCGCCAGGTGGCCCGTTCCGCCCAGGCGGGGACGTTCAACCTGACCGGGCTGAAGTTGAAGGTCAACGTCGGCGCGGCCGCCCGGGAATGCTTCTGAGCTGACCACAGGGTGCCCGCGACGGTGCAGGCCGGGCGCCCGTACCTGCCCCAACTCCGTACCCGGCGGGAGGCGTAGTGGCAACTGCCGAACGACGAGCCCCCCTGCCGTACCGATTCCACGGCGCGTGGCGCGGCTTCCACCGCTGGCGGCGAACCCGGCCGTTCTGGGGCGGCCTGCTCACCGCGCTGGCCGGCCTGGCGATCCTCGGCACCACGAAGGTCTCGTTCGGGGCGCTCACCTTTCAGTTGGGACCGGTGGGCTTCCTCTCCTGGCTGATCCCCGCGATCCTGGTGACCTGCGGGCTGCTGATGTGGTTCAGCCCGCAGCACCGGATCCTCTACGCCGTGATCGCCGCCGTCACCGCGCTCTTCTCCCTGATCGCGGTGAACCTGGGTGGCTTCTTCGTCGGCTTCCTGCTCGGCGCCGTCGGCAGCGCCCTGTCGTTCGCCTGGGTGCCCGGTGCCCGACCGGACGCCCGTTCCGGTAGCGGCTCCGCCGACGGCGGTACGGCGACGGACGAGTCCGCCGGCGACGGTCGGACGGCGGAGGACGACACCGGCGCCGACGAGACCCCGACCGCGAGCCGCCGGCCCCGGTACGAACGCTGATGCCCGGCGGGGACGGCAGGTGGCCGCGTGCCGCCCGGCCAACGCCCCTCGCGTACGAATCGCACAGTGCGCCCGACCGGCGAACCGGGAGGCCGGCGGAGTCGCCGCCGGGGTCCGGGCAACGCGACCAGCGGCTCGCCGCGGTGCTGCTCGGGCTGCTCGGCCTGTCTGCCGCCGCGGCGCTGACCACGCCGGACCCGGCCCGGGCCTGCGCCCCGGCCCCGCCCGGGCCGGTGTCGGCCGGCGCGGGTGACCCTCGGCCGACGGCTCCCGCCGCCGGCTGTGTCACGCCGGATTCGCCCCGGAGTCCGCGCGGTGGCGTCGACGGCCGGCTTCCGCTGCCGTGGCTGGTCGCCGAGCCGGGGCAGCCGGTGGTGGCGGACAGCCCGGCGACTCTCACCGGCTCCGCCGTGACCATGACCGGGCTGCGTCTCGAAGGGATCGTCGACCTGCCCATCGCCGACGGCACGTTGCGAACGCTCAAGTTCACGATGGAGCAGGCCGTCATCGACGACGCCCTGCTCCGGTCGCCGGGACGGGCAGGCCGCGGCACCCGCCTGGCCACGCGGCGACTGACCGTGCAGGGGAAGGTGGTGTTCTACGTCACCCGCTTCACCGGCCGGCTGCACGGTGTCGAGTTCACGCTGACGCCGGACCTGGCGTACGCCATCCCGGTCGCGTCGACAAGCCCGGTCACCGTCACCCACCCGGCCATCGACCTGGCCTTCGTCACCGCCGACGTGCTGGCTGCCGGGCCTAGGTTGCAGCTCACCCCCGGCGGGCCGTGAGGTCGAAGGGCAGGCCTCGCCGCTCTCGCCGGCCGCCCGCGTCCAGCGGGCAGGTGCGCCGCCCCCGCGGCCTACTCGGGACGGGCGGCCGTCAGCAGGTAGTCGTCGACCTCGGGGCTCCACCGCAGGTCGACCGCCCCGGCGGTGGCCGCGGCCCGGCAGTACTGCAGGAAGCTGCGGTAGCCGAGCTTCTTCTCGCTGAAGTCCGGTCGGGCCCGCAACAGCTGGGTCTTCAGGCCGGACAGCGGGACACTGCCGCCCGCGCCGGCCAGCTCCGCGACGACCGAGCGGAGCAGCCCGAACGCGGTTTCCCGGTCGCCCTGCTCGGGCAGGGACACCTCCGGGTCGCCCTTGGCCGGCCCCTCGGCCAGCTCCACCACGTTCCGGTCGGCCAGGTGCCGCAGCAGCTCGCCGAACGTGCGGAACCCGTAGTCGGACTCGCTGAACGTCGGGTCCTTGCGCAGCAGCGTGCGCTTCAACCGCGAGGCCGTCACCTCCCCGCCGGAGCTGCCCTGCAGGCCGGCGACGGTCTGCGCGACGAGCGCGGCGAGCGTGTCGACGTCGCGGGCCGGCTCCTCGATCTCCGGCTGCGGCTCGGGCTCCTGCTCGACCCGCTGCGGCTCCGGCGCCCGCGCGGGCCGTCCCCGGCGCGTCCGGGGCGCCGGGATCTCGACGCCCTCCAGCCGGTCGTAGTAGAGGAACTCGTCGCAGGCCGGCGGCAGCAGGGCCGACGTGGACTTCTCCACCCCCACGCCGATCACCCGCTTGTTCAGCTCCCGCAGCTTGTGCACCAGCGGCGTGAAGTCGCTGTCGCCGGTGCAGATCACGAACGTCGAGATGTAGTCGCGCTCGAAGGCCAGCTCGATGGCGTCCACGGCCATCTTGATGTCGGCGGCGTTCTTGCGGGACGCCCCCATCCGCTGCGGTATCTCGATCAGCTCGACGTGCGAGCGGGTGAGCATGCGGCGGTCCTCGTCGAAGAACGACCAGTCGGCGTACGCGCGGCGCACCACGACCCGACCGCGCTCGGCGAGGGCGTCGGCGATGGGCCGGAAGTCGAACGGCGGGCCGCCGCCGTGGTCGCGTACGCCGAGGGCGAGGTTCTCGTAGTCGAGGAACAGGGCGATACGGTCCTCTTGATCCACGGCCGCCAGCCTACGCCCGCTCCGAACCGGGGGACGGGATTGGCGTCATCGGGGATTGCCCGCAGGTGGTTGACGGGACAAGAATCAACACCGTTCGTGCGAGCATCCTCGATGACCGCCGTGTGCGGCGGTTCACGCCCCACGGAGGTGCGGATGCAGGTTCCGGCACCATTCGCCTACGAGAGAGCCACGAGCGTCGAAGACGCGATCGAACTCCTGACCAGACACGGCCCCGAGGCGCGCGTCGTCGCCGGCGGGCACAGCCTGATCCCGATGATGAAGCTGCGGCTGGCCCGGCCGGACGCGCTCATCGACATCAACGACCTGCGCAACCTGTCCTACGTCCGCGTCGAGGGCGCCGAGCTGCGCGTCGGGGCGCTGACCCGCCACGCCGAACTGCTCGACTCCGCCGTCGCCGGCGAGCACTTCCCCATCTTCCACGACGCCGAACGGGTGATCGCCGACCCGGTGGTGCGCAACTTCGGCACCGTCGGCGGCTCGCTGTGCCAGGCCGACCCGTCCGAGGACCTGTCCGCCGTGTTCGCCGCGGTGCACGCCACCGCCGTGCTGCGCGGCCCGGACGGCACCCGCACGGTTCCGGTCCGCGAACTCCACCGTGGACCGTACGAGACGGTGCTCGCCCCGCAGGAACTGCTTGTCGAGCTGCGGGTGCCGATCCGGGGCGGCGGCGGCAGCGCGTACGAGAAGGTCGAGCGCCGGGTCGGCGACTACCCGGTCGCCGCGGCCGGCGCGGTGCTCTGGCTCGCCGACGGCACCATCGCGGACGCGGGCGTCGGGCTGACCGCCGTCGGCGCGCCGCACTTCGTGTCGCCGCGGGCGGAGGCGGTGCTGCGCGGCGCACCGGCCACCGAGGACACCTTCGTGGCCGCCGGCCTGGCCGCCGCCACCGAGTGCAGCCCGGTCGCCGACCAGCGCGGCCCGGAGGACTACAAGCGGCACCTGGCGGCGGAACTGACCACCCGTGCGCTGCGCCGGGCCGCCGCCCGCGCCCGGGGCGAGGAGGCCTGACGTGCAGATCACCGTCAACGTCAACGGGGTCGACGAGACCCGCGAGGTGGAGCCGCGGCTGCTGCTCGTGCACTTCCTGCGCGAGTCGCTCGGGCTGACCGGCACCCACTGGGGCTGCGACACGTCCAACTGCGGCACCTGTGTGGTGCTGCTGGACGGCCGGCCGGTCAAGGCCTGCACGATCCTGGCCGTGATGGCCGCCGGGCACGAGGTGCGCACGGTCGAGAGCCTCGAGGTCGACGGGACGCTCGACCCGGTGCAGCAGGGCTTCATGGAGTGCCACGGGCTGCAGTGCGGCTTCTGCACGCCGGGCATGCTGATGACCGCCCGGGCCCTGCTCGACCGTGACCCGGACCCGCCGGAGCAGCGGATCCGGGAGGCCATCTCCGGGCAGCTGTGCCGGTGCACCGGGTACGAGAACATCGTCCGCTCGGTCCGCTGGGCCGCCACGCACGGCGCCACGGCCGGGGAGGGCACGGGTACGGCCGACGCACCCGGCCCGGTGCCCACGCCGCGCGACGCCGCCGACGAGAGCGCCCAGGAGGTGCCGGCATGACGGACACACAGGAGCGCGCCACGGTCGGCTTCGGCCGGACGCTGCGCAAGGAGGACGCCCGGTTCCTGCGCGGCCGGGGCACGTACGTCGACGACGTGAAGCTGCCCGGCATGCTGCACGGCGCGATGCTGCGCAGCCCGTTCGCGCACGCCCGCATCGTCTCGATCGACACCTCGGCCGCCGAGGCACACCCGAAGGTGAAGGCGGTCGTCACCGGCGAGACCCTCAAGGGGCTCAACCTGGCCTGGATGCCCACCCTGTCGTACGACGTGCAGGCCGTGCTCGCCACGGACAAGGTGCGCTACCAGGGGCAGGAGGTCGCGTTCGTCGTCGCGGAGGACCACTACTCCGCCCGGGACGCGGTCGAGTTGATCGAGGTGGAGTACGAGCCACTGGCCCCGGTCGTGGACGCGAAGCGGGCGCTGGACCCGGACGCGCCGGTGATCCGCGACGACCTGGAGAACAAGGCGTCAAACCACATCTTCGACTGGGAGGCCGGCGACCGGGCGCGGACCGACGAGGTGTTCGCCCGCGCCGACGTGGTGGTCGCGCAGGACATGCTCTACCCGCGGGTGCACCCGGCGCCGCTGGAGACGTGCGGCGCGGTGGCCGACTTCGACCGGGTCACCGGGAAGTTGACGATGTGGACCACCACGCAGGCCCCGCACGCGCACCGCACCGTGTACGCGCTCGTCGCCGGCCTGCCCGAACACAAGATCCGGATCATCTCGCCGGACATCGGCGGCGGCTTCGGCGGCAAGGTCGGCATCTACCCCGGCTACGTGCTGGCCGTCGTCGGCTCGATCGTCAGCGGCAAGCCGGTGAAGTGGGTGGAGGACCGCGCCGAGCACCTGATGAGCACGGCCTTCGCCCGCGACTACCACATGCGCGGCGAGGTCGCGGCCACCCGGGACGGGAAGATCCTCGGCGTACGGGTGAACGTGCTTGCCGACCACGGCGCGTTCAACGCCACCGCGCAGCCCACCAAGTTCCCCGCCGGGTTCTTCCACGTCTTCACCGGCTCGTACGACCTGGAGGCGGCGCACTGCACGGTCACCGGCGTCTACACCAACAAGGCGCCCGGCGGCGTGGCGTACGCCTGCTCGTTCCGCATCACCGAGGCCGTGTACCTGGTCGAGCGGATGGTCGACGTGCTGGCGTACGAGCTGGGGATGGACCCGGCCGAGCTGCGCATGAAGAACCTGATCCGGCCCGAGCAGTTCCCGTACACCTGCGCGACCGGCTGGGAGTACGACTCCGGCGACTACCCGCGGGCGCTGCGGCTGGCCATGGACATGGCCGGGTACGACGAGCTGCGCCGCGAGCAGGCGCAGAAGCTGGCTCACCGGCAGGCGCACGGGCGCGGCAGCCTGATGGGCATCGGCGTCGCCTTCTTCACCGAGGCGGTCGGCGCGGGGCCGCGCAAGCACATGGACATCCTCGGGCTGGGCATGGCCGACGGCGCCGAACTGCGGGTGCACCCGACCGGCAAGGCGGTGCTGCGGATCTCCGTACAGTCACAGGGCCAGGGGCACGAGACGACCTTCGCCCAGATCGTCGGGCACGAGCTGGGCCTGCCCACCGAGGACATCGAGGTGGTGCACGGCGACACCGACCAGACCCCGTTCGGCCTGGGCACGTACGGCTCGCGGTCGACGCCGGTGTCCGGGGCCGCCACCGCGATCGTGGCCCGCAAGGTCCGCGAACGGGCGAAGATCGTCGCGTCGGCGATGCTGGAGGTCTCCCCCGACGACCTGGAGTGGGAGTCCGGGCGCTGGCAGGTGCGCGGCGACCCCGAGCAGGGCAGGAGCATCCAGGAGATCGCGATGGCCGCGCACTCCAGCCTGGAGCTGCCCGACGGCGTCGAGGGTCACCTCGACGCGACGACGGTCTACAACCCGCCCAACCTGACCTACCCGTTCGGGGCGTACATCTGCGTGGTCGACGTCGACCCGGACACCGGCCAGGTGAAGGTGCGCCGGTTCGTCGCGGTCGACGACTGCGGCGTACGGATCAACCCGATGATCGTCGAGGGTCAGGTGCACGGCGGCCTCGCCGACGGCGTGGGCATGGCGCTGATGCAGGTGATGGCGTTCGACCCGGACGGCAACCATCTCGGCGCGTCCTTCATGGACTACCTGCTGCCCACCGCGATGGAGTGCCCGTCCTGGGAACTCGGCGAGACGGTAACGCCGTCGCCGCACCACCCGATCGGGGCCAAGGGCGTGGGCGAGTCCGCCACCGTCGGCTCACCCTGCGCGGTGGTGAACGCGGTCCTGGACGCGCTCAAGTCGTACCGGGTCCGGCACGCCGACATGCCGCTCACCCCGGCCAACGTGTGGTCGGCGATCCAGGGCCGGCCGCTGCGCACCGACCTGGCGCTCACATGACACCGGTCGACCTGTTCGCGAGGGCGGACGGGCTGCGCGCCGGGCGCACCCCGTTCGTCCTCGCGACCGTCGTCCGCGCCGAGCGGCCGACCAGCGCCAAGCCGGGCTACCGGGCGATCGTCCTGCCGGACGGGACGATCGAGGGCTTCGTCGGCGGCGCGTGCGCCGAGTCGACCGTACGGCTGCAGAGCCTCGCGGTGCTGCGGACCGGCCGGTCGACGCTGCTGCGCGTCACCCCGGCGGCCGACGGGCAGCCGGCCGCCGAGGGGATGGTCGTCGTGGACAACCCGTGCCTGTCCGGCGGCACCCTGGACATCTTCCTGGAGGCGGTCGTGCCCACACCGCTGGTGCACGTCTTCGGCGACACCCCCATCGCCCGGGCGCTTGTCGACGTCGGGTCGGCCGCCGGGTACGCCGTCACGCTGAGCACCGATCCGGCCGCGCCGATCCCGCCGGACGCGACCGCCGTCGTGGTCGCCTCCCACGGCCACGACGAGGCGCCGGTGGTCCGCGCCGCGGTGCACGCCGAGGTGCCTTATGTCGCGCTCGTGGCCAGCCGCACGCGCGCCCCCGCGGCGCTTGCCGAGGCCGAGCTGCCGGCCGATCTCGCCGCCCGGGTACGCAGCCCGGCCGGGCTGGACCTCGGCGCCCGCACCCCCGGCGACGTGGCGCTGTCGGTGCTGGCCGAACTGGTGCAGGTGCGGGCGGCGGCGGCCCGGGAGACGCCCGTCCCGACGCGGCGCGACGGCGACGCGGCCGGCGAGGCCGTCGCCCCGGGGCCGCGCAGGCAGCTCCCGGTGGTGGACCCCGCCACCGCCGTGGACCCGGTCTGCGGCATGAGCGTCGCCGTCACCCCGACCGGCCTGCAGCTCGAGCACGCCGGTCGGACCTGGTACTTCTGCGCCACCGGGTGCCGCACCGCGTTCGCCGGCGACCCCGCCCGGTACGGCGGATGACGCCTCCCGCCGACATCGAGGCGCTGCGCTCCGGCCTGGACACCGCCGGCTACCTCGCCGACGAGTCGCTCGCCACGGCCCTGTTCCTCGCCGTGCGGATGGGCCAGCCCATCCTGCTGGAGGGCGAGCCCGGCGTCGGCAAGACGGAGGCGGCCAAGGCCCTCGCGGCCACGCTCGACACCCGGCTGATCCGGTTGCAGTGCCACGAGGGGCTCACCGTCGCCGAGGCGCTGTACGAGTGGAACTACCCGCGTCAGCTGCTCGCCATCCGGCTGGCCGAGGCCGGCGGGGCGGCGCGGCGCGAGGCGGACCTGTTCCACCCCGACTACCTGCTGGCCCGGCCGTTGCTGGCCGCCGTCGAGCATCCCGGGCCGCGCCCGGCGGTCCTGCTGATCGACGAGGTGGACCGGGCCGACGACGAGTTCGAGGCGTTCCTGCTCGAACTGCTCGCCGAGGCGAGCGTGACGATCCCGGAGCTGGGCACCCGCCGCGCCGCGCTGCCCCCGATCGCGGTACTCACCTCCAACCGCACCCGCGACCTGCACGACGCGCTCAAACGCCGCTGCCTGTACCACTGGATCGGCTACCCGGACGCCGGCCGGGTCGCGCGGATCGTCCGCCGCCGGGTGCCCGGCGTCGGCGACCCGCTCGCCGACCAGGTGACCGCCGCGGTGCAGCGGCTGCGCGCGCTCGACCTGTACAAGCCGCCGGGCGTCGCGGAGGCGATCAGCTGGGCCGCCGCACTCCAGGTGCTCGGCGTCGCCGTCCTGGACGAGGCGGCCGCCGCGCGCACCCTGTCCGCCGTCGTCAAGTACGACGAGGACCTGACGGCCGTACGCCAGGCGGGCCTGTCCGGGCTGGTCGGCGATGCGTGAGCCGGCCGGCCGCGAGCCGGCGACGCCGGCCCTGGGCCGTTCGACGGACCCGGCGTCAGTTCGCCGCGAACCGCCCGACCTGGCGCTGCTGGTCGCCCGGTTCGGCGCGGCGCTGCACGCCGCCGGGCTGCCCGTCGGGCCGGACCGCGGCGAACGGTTCGCCCGCGCCGTCCTGCTGGTGCGACCCGCGACGACCCGCGTCCTCTACTTCTGCGCCACGGCCACCCTGCTGGCCGACCCGGGCGACCGGCCGGTCTTCGACCGCGTCTTCCACCTCGTCTTCGGCGGCCTCGCCGACCCCGGCGAGCAGCGCGGCGACGCCGGCGACACGGACCCGGCGGCGGGCGGCGCGCCACCCGCCCCGCCGGCACCGGCCCACCGGCTCCACCCGGCCGGCGGCCAGCCGTGGTTCGCCGACCGCGGTCACCGCGACGCCCGCGCGGCCACCGCGACGCCGCACCGCGCGCTGGCCGCCGCCACCGAGCGGCTCGCCGAACGGGACTTCGCCGACCTCTCCCCCGACGAGCTGGCCCGGCTGGTCGAGCTGATGCGCCGGCTGCGGCTGGCCACCCCGCTGCGGCGCACCCGGCGAAACCGGCCGGCCGCCCGGGGCTCCACCGTGGACCTGCGGGCCACGCTGCGGCAGGCCCGGCGCACCGCCGGCCAGCCGGTACGGCTGCACCGGCGGCGGCCCCGCCACCGTCCCCGCCGCCTCGTCGTGCTCTGCGACATCTCCGGCTCGATGGCGCCGTACGCGCGGGCGATGCTCCAACTGCTCTGGTGCGCGGCCGGGGGCGCCGACGCCGAGGTGTTCACGTTCGCCACCCGGTTGACCCGGCTGACCCGGTCGCTGGGCCGCACCGGAGCGGCGTCGGCCCTGAACCGGGCCGGGCGGACCGCCCCCGACTGGTCCGGCGGCACCCGCATCGGCGTGACGCTGAAGGAGTTCAACGACCGGTACGGGGCCCGCGGGCTGGCGCGCGGCGCCGTCGTGCTGGTGGTCTCCGACGGGTGGGACACCGGTGACCCCACGCGGCTGGGGCGGGAGATGGCCCGGCTGTCGCGGCTGGCGTACCGGATCGTCTGGGCGAACCCGCGCACGAAGAGCGCCCGGTACCGGCCGCTCGTGGGCGGGATGGCGGCGGCCTGGCCGTACTGCGACGCGGTGGTCAGCGCCCACGACCTCGCGGCCCTGGACGACCTGCTCGCGGCGCTGGGCGCACCGTCCCGCGCCGCGCCGCGGACATCCCGGCGGCCGCGGTGACCGGCGTCGCGGGGTTGGTGCTGGCCGCCGGCGCCGGGCGCCGGCTCGGCGGGCCGAAGGCCCTGCTGCGGCTGGACGGCGTACCGCTTGCCGAGCGGGCGGTGCGCGGCGCGCGCGACGGCGGCTGCGCGCCGGTGGTGGTCGTCCTCGGCGCGGCGGCCGACCGGGTACGCGCCGTCGCCGACCTGACCGCCGCCACGGTCGTCGTCAACCCGCGGTGGGCGACCGGGCTCGGCTCCTCGCTGCGGGCGGGGCTCGCCGCGCTCGGCGGGACCGACGCCACGGCGGCGCTGGTCCTGCTCGTCGACACGCCCGGCGTCGGCGCGGAGGCGGTACGCCGGGTCGCGGCGCACGGCGACGACGAGCACGTCCTCGCCTGCGCGACCTACGGCGGCCGGCCGGGCCACCCGGTGCTGCTCGGCCGGGCGCACTGGGCCGCGATCGCCGCCCGGGCCGACGGTGACGCGGGGGCCCGCCGGTACCTGCGCGCCGCCGGCCCGGCGGTGGTGGAGGTGCCCTGCGACGGCATCGCCGCCCCGGCCGACGTGGACACCGCCGAGGACGCCCGCCGGCACGGGATCGACCCTGGCGACGCCGTGCCGTGGGGGCCATAGTGATGGTTGTGCCGTCAACTACCGTCGGGGGTGGGTGAGCATGCGCGAGGTGCTCGGCGATCTCCTGGCCTGGTGGCGGGCGGGCGATCCGGTCGCGATGGCGACCGTGGTGGGCACCTGGCAGAGCGCTCCCCGGCCGCCCGGGGCGGTGATGCTCGTCGGGCCCGGCGGCACGGCGGTCGGCAGCGTCTCCGGCGGGTGCGTCGAGGCCGCCGTGTACGACCTCGGCCTAGCCGTGACCGAGTCCGGCGAGCCGCGCCTGGCCCGCTACGGCGTAAGCGACGACGACGCGTTCGAGGTGGGCCTGACCTGCGGCGGCACCATCGAGATCTTCGTCGAGCGGGTCGATCGGGCGGCGTACCCGCAGCTCGGCGAGGTGGCGGACGCCCTGGCGGCGGGCCGGCCGGTCGTGGTGGCCACAGTGGTCCGCGGCCCGGCCGACCGGGTCGGCCGGCGGCTGGTCGTCTGGCCCGACCGGCGCGCCGGGGGTCTCGGCGCCGCCCGGCTCGACGACGCCGTGGCCGACGACGCCCGCGGCCTGCTCGCCGCCGGACGGACCGGTCCCCTGGGGTACGGCGTGGACGGCGATCGCCTCGGCGACGACCTGACCGTTTTCGTCGCCGCGTTCGCGCCGCCGCCGCGGATGATCGTCTTCGGTGCGATCGACTTCGCGGGGGCGCTGGCGCGCCTGGGCGGCTTCCTCGGCTACCGGGTCACGGTCTGCGACGCCCGGCCGGTGTTCGCGACCGCCCGCCGCTTCCCCGGGGCCGAGGTGGTGGTCGACTGGCCGCACCGGTACCTGACCGGCGAGATCGAGGCGGGCCGGGTCGACGGGCGCACCGCCGTGTGCGTGCTCACCCACGACCCCAAGTTCGACGTCCCGGCGCTGCGGGTCGCCCTCGGGCACCCGTTCGCGTACGTCGGCGCGATGGGCTCGCGGCGCACGCACGCCGACCGGCTCGCCCGGCTGCGGGCCGAGGGCGTCACACCGGAGCAGCTCGCCCGGCTCGCCTCGCCGATCGGGCTGGACCTCGGCGCGCGTACGCCGGAGGAGACGGCGGTGAGCATCGCCGCGGAGCTGATCGCCGCGCGGTGGGGCGGCAGTGGCCAACGACTGTCCGGACTGGACGGTTCCATTCACGAGAACCTGGATCGGTACTGATGCAGCTGGAACAGAACTTCGTCGTGGCAGCACCCGTCGACCGCGCCTGGGAGGTGCTGCTGGACCTGGACCGGATCGTCCCGTGCATGCCCGGCGCGGCGCTCACCTCGCACGAGGGGGACGAGTTCACCGGCACCGTCCGGGTGAAGCTCGGCCCGATGGCCATGACCTTCGCCGGCCGGGGCCGGTTCGTCGAACGCGACGCCGCGGCGCACCGGATGGTGGTCGAGGCGTCCGGGCGGGACACCAAGGGGGCCGGCTCGGCGTCGGCCCGGGTGCACGCCACCCTGCGCGCCGACGGTGACGTCACCGCCGTCACGGTGCTGACCGACCTCACCATCGCCGGCCGGGTGGCCCAGCTCGGGCGCGGGATGATCGCGGACGTGAGCGCCCGCCTGCTCGACGAGTTCACCGCCTGCCTGGCCGGACAGCTCGCCCCGGCACCGGCCACGGCGCCGGCCGCCGCCCCGGGCGCCGGCGAGACCACGGCCGCCGCCCCGGACTCCGGCGGGACCACGGCCGCCGCCCCGGACACCCGGCCCGGCGCGCCGACCGGTCAGCCCGCCGTTTCGTCCCCGGCTGCGGCACCCGCCCCGGCCGTGCCCGCCCCGCGGGCGCCGGCCGAGCCGATCGACCTGCTCGCCGTCACCGGGGTCCGGGCGACGGCCCGGCGCATCGCGCCGTACGCGGTGACGTTCCTGGCCGGCGCGCTCGTCGGGGCGCTGCTGACGGCCTGGCTGGGCTAGCGGGCGTCACTCGAAGCGGGACGGGTCGCCGGCGCCCCGGCGCAGGATCTCCGGCTCGTCCCCGGACAGGTCGACCACCGTGGTCGGCTCCTTGCCGCAGTCGCCCGCGTCCACCACCGCGTCCAGGGCGTGGTCCAGCCGTTCCTTGATCTCCCAGCCCTGGGTCAGCGGCTCGTCCTCACCGGGCAGGATCAGCGTGCTCGACACCAGGGGTTCGCCGAGCTCGGCCAGCAGCGCCTGGGTGACGGTGTGCGCGGGCACCCGTACGCCCACGGTGCGCTTCCTGGGGTGCAGCATCCGGCGCGGCACCTCCTTGGTGGCCGGCAGGATGAACGTGTAGCTGCCCGGGGTGGACGCCTTCACCAGGCGGAAGACCGAGTTGCTGACGTGCACGAACTGGCCGAGCTGCGCGAAGTCCCGGCAGACGAGGGTGAAGTGGTGCCGGTCGTCGAGGTGCCGGACGGCGCGGATCCGGTCCAGCCCGTCGCGGTTGCCGAGCTGGCAACCGAACGCGAAGCACGAGTCGGTGGGGTAGGCGATCAGGCCGCCGTCCCGGAGCAGGTCGACGACCTGCCGGAGGATCCGGGGCTGCGGGTTTTCCGGGTGCACGTCGTAGTACCTCGCCATGCGCCGAGCCTAGGCGCTGCCGGGCGGCGCCGGCACCGGTAAGAAAGCTAACCATTGTTACCGGCACGTTATTGACGTGACCGCCATCACTTTAGTTGACTGCGACGGAACCGGTTCCGTAACCGGTTCCGCAACCGGTTCCGACCGCCGCCGAGGAGCGTCCTGCCGTGCCGATCACCATCGCCGACGTCGCCAGCCGGGCGGGCGTGAGCAAGACGACCGTCTCCCGGGTGCTCAACGGCAAGGGCGAGGTCGACCAGAGCACCGCCGACCGGGTGCGCGCGGTCATCTCGGCCCTCGGCTACGTGCCCAGCGCGCGTGCCGTCAACCTGGCCCGCGGCCGGACCCGGGTGCTCGGGATGCTGGTGCCCGCGCTGACCTGGCCGTGGATGGGCGAGGTGCTCCAGGGCGCGGTCGACGTGGTCGAGGACGAGGGGTACGGGCTGCTGCTGTTCAGCTGCCACCGCGGCGACGAGTCGATGCGGCGGTTCGCCTCCCAGGTCTCGGCGAAGTCGTTCGACGGCCTGCTGGTGGTGGAGCCGGAGGGCACGCTGGACTACATCACCGCCCTGCACGAGCAGGGCCTGCCCGTCATCCTCATCGACGACCGGGCCCACCGTCCCCGCTTCCCGTCCGTGCAGACCACAAACGAGGCAGGTGCCCGCGACGCGGCGGCGCACCTGCTCGACCTGGGGCGGCGGCGACCCGTCGTCATCACCGGCGTGCCCCAGTTCGGCTGCACGACCGAGCGGCTGACCGGGTTCGCCGACGTCTACGCCGAGGCGGGGCTGCCGATCGACCCGGACCGCGTGGTCGAGGGGGACTTCACCTTCGAGTGCGGCCGGGCGGCGGTGCAGCGGCTGCTCGCCGCCGCCGTGCCGTTCGACGCCGTGTTCGCCCACAACGACCTGTCCGCCGCCGGGGCCCTGCAGGCCCTGACGGACGCCGGCCGCCGGGTGCCGGACGACGTCGCGGTCGTCGGCTTCGACGACCTGCCCCTGGCCGGGCACACGCACCCGCCGCTGAGTTCCGTGAGCCAGCCGCTGCGGGAGATGGGTGCGGCGGCCGCCCGCACGCTCATCTCCCACCTCGACGGCACACCCCTGCCCGACTCTCCCATCGTCATCCCCACCGGCTTCACCGTGCGCGCCTCGACCCGCGCCACCTGACCCCACACCGACACCGACGACGCCGGCGGGCACCGCCCACCGGTGGTAACACCGCACACCCTCCATCCACCACATCCCCGCTCGGGGAACACCGAGGGAGACCCCCATGAGAAGACGACGGCTCCTCGCCATCGCGCTCGCCGGCGCGGTGGCCACCGCCCTCGCCGCGTGTGGCGACAGCCCGAACGCCAACCGGAACAGCGACCAGGCCGCCACCGTGCTCAACGTCGGCATGCCCAACGGCCCGCAGACGGAGAACAACAACCCGTTCCTCACCACGTCGGCGGCGGCCTCGCTGGGCTACCGGTGGCAGCTCTACGAGCCGCTGATGATGTGGAACCCGGTCAAGCCGGCCGACCCCATGAAGCCCTGGCTGGCCACCAAGGCCGAGTGGTCGGCGGACTACACCTCCGTGAAGGTGACCATCCGGGACAACGCCACCTGGTCGGACGGGCAGAAGGTCACCGCCGAGGACGTCGCGTTCACCTACAACCTGCTCGTCAAGTACCCGGCGCTCAACGACCAGGGCGTGCCGTACACGGAGGCGACGGCCAGCGGCAACGAGGTCACCATCAAGACGTCCAGCCCGCAGTTCGTCAACCAGCAGAAGGTGCTGTGGCGGGTGCCGATCGTCCCCAGGCACATCTGGGAGAAGATCAGCGACCCGACGACCGACCCGGTCAAGCAGCCGGTCGGCAGCGGCCCGTACACGTTGAAGTCGTTCACCCCGGCCACCACCACCCTGTCCGTTCGGGACAGCGGCTACTGGCAGGACCTGCCGAAGGTCAAGGAGCTGCGCTTCACGTCGTACACCGACAACAGCGCGCAGACCACCGCCCTGGCCAACGGCGAGTCGGAGTGGAGCTTCGTCTTCATTCCCAACTACAAGGCCGTCTTCGTCGACAAGGACCCGGCCCACCACAAGGTGTGGGCGCCGGCGATCCTCGGCATCCACGGCCTCTACATCAACACCACCAAGAAGCCGTTCGACGACCCGGCGCTGCGGCGCGCGATGAACATGGTCATCGACCGGGAGGACATCTTCGTCACCGCCGAGGCCGAGTACTTCCACCCGCTGGTGAAGAGCGTGACCGGCCTGCCCAGCCCCGCCGGTGACGCCTTCATCGCCCCCGAGTTCAAGGGCCAGGAGCACAAGGTCGACGTCGAGGGTGCCAAGGCGCTGCTCGCCGGCGCCGGCTACAAGCTGGAGGGCAACACCCTCAAGGACCGGACCGGCAAGGCGGTCACGCTCACGCTGACCGACCCGGCCGGCTGGTCGGACTACCAGACCAGCCTGGAGATCGTGAAGGACAACCTGTCCACGATCGGCATCGCCGCGACGATCGACAAGGCCAACCAGGACGCCTGGTTCCGCAACGTCGAGCAGGGCAACTTCGACGCGACCTTCCGGTGGACCGAGGGCGGCGCCACGCCGTACGACATCTACCGGACCGTCATGGACGGCCGCGTGCTCAAGCCCGTCGGCACCGCCTCCCCAGCGGGCAACTTCGGCCGCTTCGACAACAAGCAGGCGACCGACGCCCTGGTCGCGTACGCGAACGCGACCGACGAGGCCGCCCGCACCACGGCGCTGCACACGCTGCAGAAGATCTTCGTCGAGCAGATGCCGATGATCCCGGTCGGCGCGGACAACATCGGCGGCGCGTACAGCACGAAGAACTGGGTCGGCTGGCCCGACGACTCCAACCCGTACGGCGCGATGCAGCCCACCCAGCCCAACGCGCTGGACGTGGTCCTGCACCTCAAGCCGGCCGGCAGCTGATCTTCACGCCTCCTCCCTGGCCGGCCACGGGGCGGCCGGGGAGGAGGACCCACCCCCGAGACAGGAACTCGCCCATGACGTTGAGCGAAAGCGCGGAGGCGCCGGTCAACGAGGTGGTGCTGGAGGCCGTGGGCCTGACCAAGCATTTCCCCGTCCGCAGGCGCCTGCGCGACCTCCTCTCCCGCACCACCGCCGCCGTCCACGCCGTCGACGACGTCTCGTTCGCGCTGCGCCGGGGCCGGGTCACCGCGCTGGTCGGCGAGTCCGGCTCCGGCAAGTCCACGGTGGCCCGGCTGCTGGCCCAGCTTCACCCCCGCACGGCCGGCGACATCCGCCTGCACGGCACGCCGACCCGGGTCCGCGGCGGTCGCGCCTTCCGGGCGTACGTGCGCCGCGTCCAGCTGATCCTCCAGGACCCGTTCGCGTCGCTGAACCCGGTGCACACCGTCCGCTACCACCTCACCCGGTCACTACGCATCCACGGCAACGCCGGGCGCACCGCCGAGGACCTGGAGCGGGCCCTGGCCGACCTGCTCGCCCGGGTCAGCCTCACCCCGCCCGAGCGCTACCTGGACGCGTTCCCGCACGAGCTCTCCGGCGGCCAGCGGCAGCGCGTCGCGATCGCCCGGGCGCTCGGCGCCGACCCGGACGTGCTGCTCGCCGACGAACCGGTGTCCATGCTGGACGTCTCGATCCGCCTCGGGGTGCTCAACCTGCTGCGGGACCTCAAGGAGCGGCTCGCACTCGCGATCCTGTACATCACCCACGACATCGCCTCGGCCCGCTACTTCGCCGACGAGACGATCGTCATGTACGCCGGCCGTATGGTCGAGGGCGGCGACAGCGAGACGGTCACCCAGCACCCGGCCCACCCGTACACCCGGCTGCTCATCGAGTCGGCGCCGGACCCGGACCGGATCACCGGCGCGGACGGCGGCGGCACCGGGGCCGACCGCGCCCGCGGCGAACCGCCGAGCCTGATCAGCCCGCCGGCCGGCTGCCGGTTCCACCCCCGGTGCCCGTACGCCATGCCCCGCTGCGCCACCGAGCTGCCGCCCCGGCTGGAGATCGGGGACCGGCCGGGGCACTGGGCCGCCTGCTGGCTCTACGACCCGGCCACCGTGGGGGACGCGCGATGAGGTTCCTGCTGCAACGCACGGCCTTCTACCTGTTCACGGCCTGGGCGGCGATCACCCTCAACTTCTTCATCCCGCGGCTGGTCCCCGGCGACCCGGTGCAGTCGCTCATCTCCCGCAACCAGGGCCGGATCAGCGCGGACGCCATCGCCTCGCTGCGCGTGCTGTTCGGCCTGGACGAGAACGAGAGCCTCGGGAAGCAGTACGTCGACTACTGGCGGCAGCTCCTGCACGGCGACCTGGGCCTGTCGTTCACGTTCTTCCCGACGCCGGTGTCGACGGTGATCGGCGACAGCCTGCCGTGGACCGTCGGCCTGGTCGGCGTCACCACCGTCGTCAGCTTCCTGCTCGGCACCGCGCTCGGCGTCGGCGCCGGCTGGCGGCGCGGCTCCTGGATCGACGCCCTGCTACCGGCCACGACGTTCCTGTCCTCGATCCCGTACTTCTGGCTGGGCCTCGTCGCGATCGCCCTGTTCGCCGGGCCGGGCAGCTTCTTCCCGTCCTCCGGCGGCTACGAGCCGGGGCTGGTGCCGGCGTTCGACAGGTACTTCGTCCCCAGCGCCATCCAGCACAGCATCCTGCCCGCCGCCACCATCCTGGTCTCCTCGATGAGCGGCTGGATCCTCAGCATGCGCAACATGATGGTCACCGTCTCGTCGGAGGACTACATCACCGTCGCGCACGCGAAGGGCCTGTCCGAGCGCCGGGTGGCGCTGGCCTACGCGGCCCGCAACGCGCTGCTGCCCAACGTCTCCGGCTTCGCGCTGTCGCTCGGCTTCATCGTCGGCGGCACCCTGCTGGTGGAGATCGTCTTCTCCTACCCGGGCCTCGGGTACCAGCTCTTCCAGGCCGTCGGCGCCAAGGACTACCCGCTGATGCAGGGGATCTTCCTGATCATCACGATCTCCGTGCTGGTGGCGAACCTGCTCGCCGACGTGGCGTACCTGCTTCTCGACCCGCGGACCCGAAAGAGCTGAGCGAATGGCGATCTCACCGTCGAGCATCGAGCAGGTCATCCCCGGCCAGGGCGCGATGGCGCAGCCGTCGGCCGTGCCGGGCCGGGCGAAACGGCGCCGGTTCCGGTTCCTCGCCAACGGCAAGGTCGCCACCGGACTCGTCGTGCTGGCCGTCTACGGCCTCTTCGCGGTCATCGGACCGTGGGTGGCGCCGTACGACCCGTCGGCGCGCAGCAACGACGTGCTGCAGCCGCCGTCGGCCGAGCACTGGTTCGGCACCACCCACCTCGGCCAGGACATCTTCAGCCAGATCCTGGTCGGCACCCGCAGCGTCGTGGTCGTGGGCCTGATCGCCGGCGTGGTCGCGACGATCCTGTCCATCCTCATCGGCGTGACCTCCGGCTACCTCGCCGGGGTGGCCGACGAGGGCCTGTCCGCGCTGTCCAACGTGTTCCTGGTCATCCCGGCACTGCCGCTGATCATCATCGTGACGTCGATCGTCGAGCGGGCCAGCGACACGCTTGTCGCGCTCATCATCGGCTTCACGTCGTGGGCGTGGGGCGCCCGCGTGCTGCGCGCGCAGACGCTGTCGCTGCGTCGGCGCGACTACGTCGAGGCCGCGCGGGCCAGCGGCGAACGGACCTGGCGCATCATCCTGTTCGAGATCCTGCCGAACCTCACCGCGATCATCGCGTCCGGCTTCGTCGGCACCGTCATCTTCGCCGTCATGTCGGAGATCACGCTGGCCTTCATCGGCATCTCGTCGATCACCTCGTGGAACTGGGGCACCATCCTGTTCTGGGCGCAGGGCCAGCAGGCTCTCGCGCAGGGCGCGTGGTGGTGGTTCGTCCCGGCCGGCCTGGCCATCGCGCTGCTCGGCACCGCCCTCGCACTGATCAACTTCGGCATCGACGAGTTCGTCAGCCCGCGCCTGCGCAGCAGCGGCCGCAGCCGCATCCGGACCGCGTCCGGGCGGACCGTACGGATGCGGGTCGGCTTCACCCCCGTGCTCGACCCACCGCCGGCGAGCCCGCCACCGGTCCCGGTGGACGCGGTCGTCCTGGACAGCACCGACCGGAAGGGTGAACGGCGATGACGCGGACGGTCCTGGAGATCACCGGACTCAACGTCGACTACGGCGTCGGCGACCAGGCCGTACGGGCGGTCCGGGACGTCGACCTGACCCTGCGCAGCGGCGAGGTGCTGGGCCTGGCCGGGGAGAGCGGCAGCGGCAAGTCCACCCTGGCGTACGGGATCACCCGGCTGCTGCCGCCGCCCGGCGTGATCCGCGGCGGGTCCGTGAGCTACCACCCGGCCGACGGCGCCCCGATCGAGATCATGGCCCTCTCCCCCGCCGAGCTGCGCCGGTTCCGCTGGGCGGAGACCTCGATCGTGTTCCAGGGCGCGATGAACTCGCTCAACCCGGTCCACCGGATCTCCACGCAACTGCTCGACGTCATCAAGGCGCACGAGCCGACGATGAGCGCCGCCGCCCGCACCGCCCGGGCCCGTGACCTGCTCAAGCTGGTCGGCATCTCGGCGGACCGGATGGACAGCTATCCCCACCAGCTCTCCGGGGGCATGCGCCAGCGCGTCATGATCGGCATGGCGCTCGCGCTGGAGCCCCAGATCGTGATCATGGACGAGCCGACGACCGCGCTCGACGTCGTCATGCAGCGGCAGATCCTCGGCCAGCTCGCCGAGCTGCGCGAACGGCTCGGCTTCGCGGTGCTGTTCATCACCCACGACCTCTCGCTGCTTGTCGAGTTCTCCGACCGGATCGCCATCATGTACGGCGGGCGGATCGTCGAGGAGGCGCCCGCGGCGCAGCTGTACCGGGCGGCGCTGCACCCGTACACCGAGGGGCTGCTGCACTCCTTCCCGGCGCTGCGCGGGCCGCGGCGCGAACTCACCGGGATCCCCGGCTCCCCGCCGGACCTGCGCGCCATGCCCGGCGGATGCGCCTTCCACCCGCGGTGTCCCCGGGCCTTCGACCCCTGCGACAGCCGGATCCCGTCGCTCGGCGCGCCCGGCGGCGACCCGGCGCGGGCCGTCGCCTGCTGGCTGCACCCGGCCGGCGAGGCGGCCCCCCGGTGACCCGCCCGGCGGACGCCCGCACCCCCGATTCCGACCCACCGTCGGCGACCGCGAGGAGAACCATGGACAGCAACCCCACCAGCCCGGCGACGACCGCGGCCGACCCGATCGACACGCTCCCGCCGACGTTCCGGTGGGGCGTGGCGACCTCGTCGTACCAGATCGAGGGCGCGGTCGCCGAGGACGGCCGCACGCCGTCCATCTGGGACACCTTCTGCCGGGTGCCCGGCGCGGTAACCAACGGCGACAACGGCGACGTGGCCTGCGACCACTACCGCCGGATGCCGCAGGACGTGGCGCTCATCGCGGACCTCGGAATGGACACGTACCGCTTCTCGGTGGCGTGGCCCCGGGTGCAGCCCGGCGGGCGGGGGCCGGCCAACGCCGCCGGGCTCGCCTTCTACGACCGGCTGGTCGACGAACTGCTCGGCCGCGGGATCGACCCGTGGGTCACCCTCTACCACTGGGACCTGCCGCAGGAGCTGGAGGACGCCGGCGGCTGGCCGGCCCGGGACACCGCGTACCGGTTCGCCGACTACGCGGAGCTGGTCTTCGACGCGCTGGGCGACCGGGTACGGACATGGACCACGCTCAACGAGCCGTGGTGCTCGGCCATGCTGGGGTACGCCTACGGCGCCCACGCCCCCGGCCGGCGCGACCTCGGGGCCGCCATCGCCGCCGTCCACCACCTGCTGCTCGGCCACGGGCTGGCGGTCCGGCGGCTACGCGCGGCGGCCGAACAGCCGCTGGAGCTGGGCATCACCGTCAACCTGGCGACCGCCGACCCGGCGACCGACAGCCCGGCCGACCGGAACGCCGCCCGCGCCGCCGACGGCCTCGGTAACCGGCTCTACCTGGACCCGCTGATCCACGGCCGGTACCCGGAGGACGTGGTGACCGACCTGGCCCGCGAGGGCGTACGCATCCCCGTCGAGGACGGCGACCTCGCGGTCATCGCCAGCCCGATCGACGTGCTCGGCGTCAACTTCTACTTCGGGCAGCTCTTCTCCGGGGTGGACGAGCAGGGGCGCGAGCGCGACGACGACGGCCGGCCGGTGCAGCGGGTGATCCGCCGGGACCTGCCCCGCACCGCGATGGACTGGGAGATCGTCCCGGACTCCTTCACCGACCTGCTGGTCCGGCTCAGCCGCGACTACCCGGGCGTGCCACTGGTGATCACCGAGAACGGCGCGGCGTTCGACGACCGGCCCGACGCCGACGGGTTCGTCGCCGACGACGACCGGGTGACCTACCTGGCCGAGCACCTGCGCGCCGTGGCCCGCGCCCGCCAGGCCGGCGCGGACGTGCGCGGCTACTTCGCCTGGTCGCTGCTGGACAACTTCGAGTGGGCGTACGGCTACGGCAAGCGGTTCGGCATCGTCCGGGTCGACTACGACACCCAGCGGCGCACCCCCAAGCGCAGCGCGCTCTGGTACCGCGACACCGTCCGCCGGGTCCGCGGCAACCGCTGACGGCCGCGTGCGGCCGTCCGTTCCGGACGGCCGCACGCCTGCCCCCGCGACAACTTCGGGGAAGATGCGGCCTCGACCACCACCGGAGGGCACATCTTCCCGGAAGATGCGCGACGACCGGGTGCGGGCGGCCGCGGCCGCCGCCGGGTGCCGCGGCGGGTCAGTCGCCGTCGGGCGGCCCGGTCTCCCCGAGCCGCCCGTCGGCGAGCCGCAGCCAGCGGTCGACCCCGATCTCGGTCAGGAACCGTTCGTCGTGGCTGACCACCACGAACGCGCCCCGGTACGCCGTGAGGGCGCTCTCCAGTTGGCTCACGCTGACCAGGTCCAGGTTGTTGGTCGGCTCGTCGAGCAGCAGGAGATGCGGCGCCGGCTGCGCGTACAGGACACAGGCGAGGGTGGCGCGCAGCAGCTCGCCGCCGGAGAGGGCACCGGCCGGGAGGTGGGCGCGGGCACCCCGGAACAGGAAGCGGGCCAGCAGGTTCATCCGCTCGGCCGGCGGCCGGTCCGGGGCGTACCGGGCGAGATTCTCCGCCACCGTGCGGTCCGGGTCGAGCAGGTCGAGGCGCTGGGACAGGTACGCGACCCGGCCGTCGGCCCGCCGCGCCGTTCCCGAGTCCGGGGCGAGGGAACCGTCGACCACGCGCAGCAGGGTGGACTTGCCGGCGCCGTTCGGGCCGGTCAGGGCGATCCGCTCGGGTCCCCGGACGGTCAGGTCGACCCCGTCGGCGGCGAAGAGGCCCCGCACCCGCAGCCCCGAACCCTCGAAGACGGTGCGGCCGGCGGGCACGGTGGTGTCCGGCAGGTCGAGGGTGAGGGTGGCGTCGTCGCGGAGCGCGCGACCGGCCTCGTCGAGCCGGGCTCGCGCCTCGCTCAGCCGGTTGGCGTGCAGGTCCTGAGCCCGGCCGGCCGACTCCTGCGCGCTGCGCTTGAGACCGCCGGCGACGATGCGGGGCAGCCCGGCGTTCTTCAGGTTCCGCGCGGCGTTGCTCGCCCGCCGCTCGGCCCGCTCGCGCGCCTGCTGCATCTCCCGCTTCTCCCGCTTCACCTCCAGCTCGGCGCTGCGGACGGTCCGCTCGGCGGCCTCCCGGGCGACCTGCGCGGCCTCGGTGTACGCGGTGAAGTTCCCGCCGAAGAAGGTCAGCTCACCGCGGTCGAGCTCGGCGATGCGGTCCATCCGGTCCAGCAGGGCCCGGTCGTGGCTGACCAGCAGCAGGCAGCCGGGAAACCCGTCGAGCGCCGCGTAGAGCCGGTGCCGGGCGGCCAGGTCGAGGTTGTTGGTGGGCTCGTCCAGCAGCAGCACGTCGGGACGCTTGAGCAGCTGCGCGGCGAGGCCGAGCGAGACGACCTGCCCGCCGCTGAGGGTGCCCAGCCGCCGGTCGAGCGCGACGTCGGCGAGGCCGAGCCGGTCCAGCTCGTGGCGGCTGCGGTCCTCGACGTCCCAGTCGTCGCCGACGGTGGCGAAGTGCTCCTCGGCGGCGTCGCCGGACTCGATGGCGTGCAGGGCGCGCAGCACCGCGTCGACGCCGAGCACCTCGGCCACGGTGCGGCCGGCGTCCAAGGGCAGGGTCTGCGGCAGGTAGCCGAGAACCCCGTCGACGGTGACGCTGCCGCCGGTCGGGGCCAGCTCGCCGGCGATCAGCCGCAGCAGGGTGCTCTTGCCGGCGCCGTTGGGCGCGACCAGGCCGGTGCGGCCGGCCGGCACGGTGCCGGAGAGGTCGGTGAACACCGGGGTGTCGTCCGGCCAGGAGAAGGACAGGTGGGAGCAGACGACGCAGGCGTCGGACATGGATCGATCCTCGGGGAGGCGAAACGGACGGGCTGGCGGTGATCGCCCGATGACGACGGGGCGGGCGCGGGCGCCCGCGGGTGCGGTCACCCGGAGATGTCGTCGTCCCCGCTGAGCATGTCGAACTCCTCGATCCGGTTGCGCTCCAACCCTAACAACGCCCGCAGCTCAATTTCCGGTCGCGCGCAGGTAGCGCTCGCCGATGGTATGCAGCGCCTCGACCAGCTCGGGCGGGTCGGTGACGGTGAAGTCGACGCCGAGCAGGCCGAGCCAGACCGCGATGGTCTCCGGCCGGTCGGCGCCGGTGTGCAGGACGCAGGTCTGTGCGTCCACCGCCTCGACGGTGCCGACGGCCGGGTTGATCCGCGCGCTGACCAGCTCGGCGGGCGCGTGCACGGTGACCCGGGCGCGGACCCGCCAGCCGGCCGACGACACGCCGCGCCGGACCCGGTCGACGACGTCCTCGGGCAGCTCCCGGGCCGGAAATCGCCCGCCGGTCGGGACAGGTGCGGTGATCCGGTCGACCCGGAAGGTGCGCCAGTCGGCCCGCTCGGGGTCGTACGCCACCAGGTACCAGCGCCGCCCCCAGTTCACCAGCCGGTACGGCTCGACGGTGCGCCCGCTGCCGGCGCCGTCGTGGCTCGCGTACCCGAACCGCAGCCGCTCCCGGTCCCGGCAGGCGGCGGAAATGGTGGCCAGCGCGGCGGCGTCCACGCGCGGGCCCGGCTCGTCGTGCGGGACCCGCACGGTGTACGCGTGCAGCGCGTTCAGCCGGCGGCGCAGCCGCGTGGGGAGCACCTGTTCGAGCTTGGCGAGCGCGCGCAGCGAGGTCTCCTCGACCCCGGTGACGCTGCCGGCGGCGGCGGTGCGCAGCCCGACCGCGACGGCGACCGCCTCCTCGTCGTCGAGCAACAGCGGGGGCAGGGCGGCGCCGGCGCCGAGCCGGTAGCCGCCGATCGCGCCCCGGGTGGCGTGCACCGGGTAGCCGAGGGTGCGCAGCCGCTCCACGTCGGCGCGGACGGTCCGGGTGCTGACCTCCAGCCGTTCGGCGAGTTCGGTTCCGGTCCAGGCGCGCGGCGCCTGCAGCAGGGACAGCAGGCGCAGCAGCCGCGCGGAGGTCTCCAACATTTCCTCATTCTGGCCGACAATCAGGAACGAAGTCTTCCTAATTGATCTCTAGGCTTGCTGGCATGGCTGACAACACGGCGATCACCCCGTTCCGCATCGACGTCCCGCAGGCCGACCTCGACGACCTGGCCGACCGGCTGGCCCGGGTCCGCTGGGCGCAGGAGCTGCCGGCGGACGCCGCCGCCGCGCCCGCCGGCCCGGTCCCGCCCGGCTGGGAGTACGGCGTCCCGCTGAGCTACGTGAAGCGCCTGGTGGAGCGCTGGCGCACCGGCTACGACTGGCGGGCGCAGGAGGAGCGGCTCAACACGTACCCGCAGTTCAACACCGAGATCGACGGCCAGAACGTCCACTTCGTGCACGTCCGCTCCCCCGAGCCGGACGCCACCCCGCTGATCCTCACCCACGGCTGGCCGACCACCCCGGTCGAGTGGCTGGAGCTGATCGGCCCGCTGACCGATCCCCGCGCCCACGGCGGCGACCCGGCCGACGCGTTCCACCTGGTGCTGCCGTCGATCCCCGGCTTCGGGTTCTCCGGGCCCACCACCGAGCGCGGCTGGGACCGTTTCCGGGTGGCCCGCGCCTGGGCCGAGCTGATGCGCCGCCTCGGCTACGACCGGTACGGCGCGGCCGGCAACGACGGCGGTTCGCTGATCTCCCCCGAGGTGGGGCGGGCCGACCCGGAGCGGGTGCTCGGCGTGCACGTCACCCAGGTCTTCGCGTTCCCGTCCGGCGACCCGGACGAGTTGACCGGCCTGTCCGAGGCCGACCGGAGCAAGCTCGCGTTCGCCGAGTGGTTCGTCAACAACCGCGGCACGTACGACAAGCTCCAGTCGACCGAGCCGCAGAACCTGGCGCACGCCCTGGCCGACTCACCGGTGGGGCAGCTCGCCTGGAGCGCGCAGCTGATGGGCGAGCACCTGGACCCGGACTTCGTCATCACCAACGCGATGATCTACTGGCTGACCAACACCGGCGGCTCGTCGGCACGCTTCTACTACGAGGACGCGGCGGCCGTACACCCCCGGCACAAGGTCAACGGGCGCGGCACCGAGCCGCTCGCGCCGACCACGGTGCCGCTGGGCCTGGCGAACTTCGCCTGGGACTACCAGTCGATCCGGCCGCTCGCCGAGCGGGACCACAAGAACATCGTGTCCTGGAACGCCTACGACCGGGGCAGCCACTTCGCCGCGCAGGACGCGCCGGACCTGCTCGTGTCCGACCTGCGGCAGTTCTTCCGCGCCGTGCGCTGAACCGCTCCCGCCGGCCGGCCCCACCCGGGCCGGCCGGCGGCCACCCGGAAGGACCACCCATGAACCCGATGCTGGACCGCCGCCGCCTCAACCGCGCCACACTGGCCCGACAGCTCCTGCTGCGCCGGCACGACCTGCCGGTCATCGACGCGGTGACGCACCTCGCCGGCGTTCAAGCACAGACCCCGCACACCTGGTACGTGGGGCTGTGGAGCCGGCTCGCCGACCTCGACCCGGCCGCCGTCGCCGGCCTGCTCGTCGACCGCCGGCTGGTCCGCATCGCCTTGATGCGCTCCACCCTGCACCTGGTCACCGCCGCCGACGCGCGCCTGCTGCGGCCGCTGGTGCAGCCGGCCCTCGACCGGGACCTGTTCGGCAACTCGACGCACGGACCGCCGACCGCCGGCATCGACCTGCCCGCCCTGATCGCCGCCGCCCAGGAGATCCTCGCCGAGACGCCGATGACCAACCGTCAGCTCGGCGAGCGGCTCGCCGTCCGCTTCCCGGACCGGCCGCGGGCCAGCCTGGCGTACGCGGTACGCACCCAGGTACCACTCGTCCAGGTGCCGCCGCGCGGGCTGTGGGGGCGCAGCGGCCCGATCGCGCACACCACCGCCGACGCCTGGCTGGGACCCGCCCCCTCCGCCGGGGCGACCCTGGACGACCTGGTGCTGCGGTACCTGGCCGCCTTCGGCCCCGCCTCCGTCGCCGACGTGCAGCGATGGTGCGGACTGACCCGGCTCGCCGAGGTGGTCGACCGGCTCCGGCCCCGGCTGGTGACGTTCCGCGACGAGCGGGGCCGGGAGCTGGTGGACCTGCCGGACGCCCCACGCCCCGACGGGGACACCCCGGCGCCACCCCGTTTCCTGTACGACTTCGACAACCTCCTCGTCTCGTACGCCGACCGCAGCCGCGTGGTCACCAGCGAGCACCGGAACCAGCGGTACGACCCGCACGGGCCGGTCTCGCAACTGCTGCTGGTCGACGGGTTCACCGCCGGCGACTGGCGGCTCGAGCGGGCCCCGGGCGCGGCGACGCTTGTCGTCCGCCCGTACCGGCGGCTCGCCGCCACCGACGTCGACGCGGTGCACGCCGAGGCAGCCGAGCTGCTGGCGTTCCTCGCTCCCGGCACCGCCGAACGGCGGGTCGACCTCCGTGCGGCGAGCTGACGACACGGTCGAGGCACGGCCGACCATCCCCGCCCCCGCCCCCGCGATCATGCACTTTCTGCCCCGGCAAAAGGGAGAAGAGCCGCATAACGAGGGCCAGAACTGCAAGATCGCGGGGGTTGTGGGCTAGGGTCCGGCCGTGCGCGTCAACACCGAGGTACTCGAGTCGCTCCTGGCCGATTCCGCCCTCGCCGCGCTGCGGCCGTCGCTGGAACTCTCCTACCGCGATCCCGGGCGGGCGGCGGCGATGGACGGCTTCTACGCGCAGTTCGTCCGGCCCGGTGACCTGGTCTTCGACGTCGGCGCCCACGTGGGCGACCGCACCGGCAGCTTCCGCCGCCTCGGCGCCCGGGTGGTGGCCGTCGAGCCGCAGCCGCTGTGCGGCCGGACGATCCGCGCCCTGTACGGCGACGACGACCAGGTCGTGCTGGTGGCGGCGGCCTGTGGCGCCACCCCGGGCACCCTCGAACTCCACGTCAACTCCGCCAACCCCACCGTCTCCACCGCGTCGCCGCACTTCGTGCGGGCGGCCGACGGCGCGGACGGCTGGCGCGAGGAGGTCTGGGACGAGCGCATCGACGTGCCGTCCACGACCCTCGACGCGCTCGTCGACGAGCACGGCGTACCGGCCTTCGTGAAGATCGACGTGGAGGGCTTCGAGGACGCCGTGCTGGCCGGGCTCACCCGCCCGCTGCCGGCGCTGTCGCTCGAGTTCACCACGATCGAACGGGCGGTGGCCCGGCGCGCGCTCGACCGCGCCGCCGCGCTCGGCTTCACCCGGTTCAACCTGGCCCTCGGCGACACGATGGCGCTGGCGGAGCCGGAGTGGATGTCCGCCGACGCGATGGCGACCGTCCTGGACGCCCTGCCGCACGCCGCCAACTCCGGCGACGTGTACTGCCGGCCGTAGGGGCGGCGCGCCGCCGCGGCGACGGCTCAGGGTTGACGGGGCGCCGGCGGGCGCGCCACCGGCGCGGCGTCGTAACCGGCCGCCTGGAGGGCGAACAACTCGGCGTACCGACCGGCGACGGCGATCAACTCGTCGTGGGTGCCGGACTCGACCAGGGCACCCTCGTGCAGCACGAAGATACGGTCCGCGTGGCGGACGTTCGCCAGCCGGTGGGTGATGAGGATCGTCGTCGCCCGCCCGTGCCGGTCCCGGATGGCCTGAAAGAGGGCGTCCTCGGCGCGCGGGTCCAGGGCGGAGGACGGCTCGTCCATGATCAGCAGATCGGCGTCGCGGAGAAACCCTCGGGCGGCGGTGATCCGCTGCCACTGCCCGCCGGAGAGATCCTGCCCCTTGGCGAAGGTGCGGTCGAGCAATGTCTCGTACCCGTACGGCAGGTCTTTGATCATCTCGTGCGCGGCGGCGCGCGCGGCCGCCGACTCGATGTCGTCCTGGCGGACCTCGCGGTCGACGTCGCCGACGGCGATGTTTGTGGCGGCGGTGAACGGCCACTTGTGGTACTCCTGCGTGACCACGGCGATCCGCGACCGCACCCGCGCCAGGTCCCACTCGGCGAGCGGGCGGCCGTTCCACTCGACGGCGCCGGCGGTCGGGGCGCGCAGGGTCGCGATCAACGCGGCGAGGGTGGTCTTGCCGGAGCCGTTCTCCCCCACGAACGCCACGGTCTCACCGGAGCGGACGGTGAGGGTGACGTCGTCCACGGCGGGCGCGTCCCGATCCGGGTAGCGCAGCGTCACCCCACGCACGCCGACCTCGCGAAGGGGGCCGGGATCGCGGCGTGACCCGTCGGCCGGGTCGATGTAGTCGGCGGCCCGGGCCATGAAACCGGTGTAGTCGCCGAAGTGCTGCCCGTCGGCGTAGACGCGGTCGATCTGGAAGGTCACCGTGCTGAGCGACCGCTGCGCGGCCTGCACGGCGATCACGCAGGTCGCCGCCGCGGCCAGCGGGATCTGCCCGTCGATCAGCAGCAGCCCCAGCAGGACGTACACGACCGCGGTGGCGAGCCCGCCGACCAGCGCCCCGACGGTCGTGGTCGTGGTGACCCGGCGGGCCAGTGCGAGCTGGATGCCGGTCTCGGTGTCCATCACCCGGTCGTACTGGTCGAGCAGGAAGCGCCGCAGCCCGTACGACCGCAGCTCCGGCGCGGAGGCCCGCTCCGCCATCAGCCGGTGCAGGATCCACAGCCGACGCCGGCGGACCGAGCCGGCGATGTACGTCCCGTACCGCAGGTGCCCGGCGCGCAGCGCGGCCCACCCGCCGGGCACGGTCGCCACCAGCAGCGCGACAAGCAGCAACGGGTGGATGACCACCACCGCGACCGCCACCCCGAGCAGGCCGACCAGCCCGGCGGCCAGGTTCATCGTGGCCTGCACCAGGTCGATCGCCGCATCGGTGCCCCGGGTGGCCCGTTCCATGTCGTCGGCGAACGCATCGGCGTCGAAGGCGTCCAACCGCACGGCGGTGGTGACCTCGAACAGGCCGCGCTCGACCTCGCGGTCCACGCGGGGGGTGAGTCCGTTGAGGGCGTACCCGGTGGCGATGCCCATGCCGCCGCGCAGCCCCGTCAGCGCGGCGAGGACCGCGAGCGCGGGCAGGGCGGCGACCACCTTGTCGGCGGTCGGACCGCCCGCGAACAGCTCGACGAGCACCCGCTGCGCGGCGAGCAGGCCGCCGGCGGCCATCGCGCCGGAGCCGATGGTCGCGACCGCCACCACCGAAGTGCGGAGCCGGTCGGCCCGCCAGCTGATCACCACCGCCTGGCCCACCAGCCGGGGCAGCTCGGCGAAGACGGCGAGCAGCCCGGCCTCCGCGCGGGCGCGCACCCCGGTCTCCCACCACATGGCACGCAGCTCCGGCAGGACGGGCTCCGCCGGGGTCTCGGCCGGACGGTCGCGGCCAGTTGTGGACGATGACACGTCGCCTCCAGTACGTGGTCGAACGGTCACCCATGGTGGCAGGAGGGTCCGTCAAAATCCTCACCGGCAGCCACCGGCCGCGCTGCAGTGTCTCCGACTGGGCGACCGCACCAGTCCGAGCCACCGCATTGTTTCAGAGTCACGATAGAAGTTTTCAGTTGTCTACTCATCTCTTGCAGTTGGATGTCCACCGCTGACATCATGACCGCCAATGCCACCGCTCCCGGGCTCAGCGGGCCGTGGCGATGTCCCTCGGCACCACACCACCGAGAAGAGATGAGTCCACGATGAACCCCACCCAGCGAGCGGCCGCCCCACCCATCCGCCGTCGTCCAACCGTCCGGGCGAGCGCCGCCGCGACGGCGCTCGCCACGATGCTCGGTCTCCTCACCGGCCCGCCGGCCGCGACCGCCGCCGGCCGCCCGGCGGACCACGCACCGGTGGTCACCCGCGCCGCGCTCGACCCGTCACTCGTCGCCGGCAGGGGCGCACAGGTCGCCTTCCTGGAACAGGAGGCGGAGAACGCGGTCACCGACGGCGAGGTCATCGGTCCGGACCGGAACGCCTACACGCTCCCGTCCGAGGCCTCCGGGCGGCAGGCGGTCAAGCTCCTCCCCGGCCGGTACGTCGAGTTCGTCCTGCCGGCCGCCGCCAACGCGATCACCGTGCGCTACAGCATCCCGGACGCACCGAACGGCGGCGGAATCAACGCGCCGCTGGACGTCGCCGCCAACGGCAAGCGGATCCGCACGATGACACTCACCTCGCGGTACTCCTGGCTCTACAACCAGTACCCGTTCACCAACGACCCGCAGGCCGACCTGCTGCACCCGGACTGGTGGATCACCGAGTGCTCGTGCGTACCGGCCCAGACCACGCCGTACCCCAGCATCACCAAGCCGTTCCGCCCCAGCCACTTCTACGACGAACAGCGCCTGCTGCTCGGTCGCACCTACCGCGCCGGCGACCGGATCCGGCTCACCGCTCCCGCGCGCACCAACGCGGAGTGGACGGTCATCGACCTGCTCGACTCGGAACTGGTCGGCCCGCCGCGCGTACGGCTGGTGGCCGCGAACGTGCTGGCCTTCGGGGCCGACCCGACCGGCCGCCGCGACTCGGCGCCCGCCCTGGAGCGGGCCATCGCCGTCGCCCGGCGCACCGGCCTGCCGGTGTACCTGCCGCCCGGCACGTACCAGGTGAACCGGCACATCATCGTCGACGACGTCACGATCGAGGGCGCCGGCAACTGGTACACGATCGTGAAGGGCCGCGAGGTCGCCCTGCCCAGCCCCGCCCCGGACGGCTCGGTGCACACCGGCGTCGGCTTCTACGGACGGGACGCCGCCGACGGCGGCAGCCGCAACGTCCACCTCTCCGGCTTCACGATCTCCGGTGACGTACGGGAGCGCATCGACACCGACCAGGTCAACGCGATCGGCGGCGCCATGAGCGACTCCACGATCGACGGTCTCTACCTGCAGCACACAAAGGTGGGCATCTGGTTCGACGGTCCGATGCGCAACGTCCGCGTCACCGACAACATCATCGTCGACCAGATCGCCGACGCGCTGAACTTCCACACCGCGGTGACCGACTCGGTGGTCGCGAACAACTTCGTCCGCAACACCGGCGACGACGGCCTCGCCATGTGGTCGGAGAAGGTCGCCAACGCCCGCAACACGTTCACCCGCAACACCGTGCAGTCACCGGTGCTGGCCAACGGCATCGCGATCTACGGCGGCACGGACAACACCGTCTCGCACAACCTGGTCGCCGATCCGGTCCGGGAGGGCAGCGCGATCCAGGTCGGCTCCCGGTTCGGCGCGGAGCCGTTCACCGGGCACCTACTGATCACGGGCAACACCACCGTCCGCGCCGGCACGTACGAGCTGAACTGGAAGATCGGGCTGGGCGCCATCTGGCTCTACGCCCTGGACCGCAGCATCGACGCTCGCGTCGAGGTGGTCGGCGACGCGTACCTCGACAACACGTACAACGCGATCATGCTGGTCAGTGAGTGGGCGGTGAAGGATCTCCACTCGATCAGCAACGTCCGCTTCCGGGACATCCGCGTCGACGGCACCGGCACCTCGGTGGTCAGCGCCCGTACGGCCGGCTCGGCGTCGTTCGCCAACGTGGACGCCCGCAACGTCGGGGCCGTCGGCGTCAACAACTGCGGGTCGTTCCACTTCACGCCGGCCGGGTCCGAGTTCGGCCTCACCGATCTCGGCGGCAACGACGGCGGGTGGCTGGCCCCCTGGCTGCTGCCGAACACCATCACCTGCGACGACCGGCCACCGGTCGTGCCACCGCCGCCGCCGTCCCGCTGGTGACGGCGCGTCCGACCTCCCGTACGGCCAGGTCACCTGCCCGTGCGGGAGGTCCGGCGGCTGCCGAACGACTCCATGGTGGTCGCCCGCTTGGGTGCCGCCTTCTTCCGGGCCGCCGTCGTCGGCGGCGCCTTCTTCACGGCGGCCTGCGTCGCGGGCGTTCGCTTCGCGGCGGGCGCCGTTCGTGCCGTCGCCTTCGTCCCGGGCGCCTTCTTCGCCACCGCCTTCGTCGCCTTCTTCGCCGCGGTCGCTCCCTCGGTCGGCCGGCGGGTCGCCGTTGTCGTGGCCGCGGTGCTCTTCTTCCGCGCGACCCGGGTCGTGGTCGACGTCGGCTGCCCGCCCGGTGCCTTGGCCGCGCTCGCCCCGGTGGCGCGCTTCGTGGCGGTGGCGACCTTCTTCGCCGCCGCCCTCGGGTTCATCGGGGCCTTCTTCGCCCCGGTGACCTTCCTCGCCCCGGTCGGCCGGCTGCCCGCCGGTTTCGCGCTTCTGCCGTCGGCCATCCCCGCTCCTCCTCGAGATCCGCCCGCCCGTGCGGCGCGCCGCCGATTGTCGGGCACCACCGGGGGTCCGACCGACGGTCGCGCCCGGCCGGTCTTCCCGCCGGCCAGCCGGGCAAACGTTCCAGGGCTGCGGTGGGGACCACCGGTGGATGGCGCCAGACCGGACGCATTGACACGGACGGTCGCTCCGGCTGCACTGGAGGTAGCCGTCGCCGGGCGGGAGCTGCCGGGTGACGACGCACGGAGGCGACCATGGACCTTTCGCCGTCGAGACGGCCGCAGGACGCCCAGACGGTACGCCGCCTGCGCCTCGGGATCGGCATCGTGGGCGTGGCGCTGCCGGTCGTCCTCGTCGCCGGCCACTCCCTGGTCACCGGCCGGCCGACGATGCTGTCGTCGCTCAGCGCCTACTACTACACCGAGATGCGGGATGTCTTCGTGGGCAGCCTGTGCGCGATCGGCGTCTTCCTCATCTCCTACCGGCACCGGAAGCTGGACGACCTGCTCAGCACCGTCGCAGGTGCGCTTGCGGTCGTCGTCGCCGTGTTTCCGGCCGCCACGCAGCAGACCGGCTCGGTGATCACCTCCGGCGACGTCCTCGTCGGGCGGGTGCACCAGGTCGCCGCCGCGGCGCTGTTCGTCATCCTGGCCCTCTTCTGCCTCGTCCTGTTCCCCCGGCGCGACCCGCGCGAGGTCCACACCCGGGTCCGCAGCGGGCTCTACCACACCTGCGGCGGTCTCATCCTCGCCGCGATCGCGATCGGCCTGGCCAGCAACGCGCTACCGGAATCCACCCGCGATCTGCTCCGGCCGCTGTTCTGGTGCGAGGCGGTCGCGGTGCTGGCATTCGGGGTGGCGTGGTTCGCCAAGGGCGAGGCGATGTTCGGGCCGGCGCCGGCCACCGGAGGCCCGCCGCCGGAGGCGGAGACGGCCGTGCCCGACGGTACGCGCGCCACGCCCACCGGGCCGTGACACAGCGCCCGGTGGGCGTGAGCTGCAGGGCGTCACCATCGTTGATGTTTCGCCGCGTCATCCTTCATTGACGACGCCGGTGTCACAAGGCCCGATTCGTAGGCCGTGATGACGAGCTGCGCCCGGTCGCGCGCGTCGAGCTTCGTCAGCAGGTGCCCGATGTGGGTCTTCACTGTGGCCGGGCTGAGGTGCAGGTGCTCGGCGATCTCCGGGTTGGACAGTCCGCGGGCGATGAGTGTGAGCACCTCCCGCTCCCGGTCGGTGACCCCGTTGAGTCCGCTGACCAGTGGGCGGGCTGGGAGCGTGCGCCGGGCGAATTCGGCGATCAGCCGCCGGGTTACGGTCGGTGCGAGCAGCCCTTCGCCCGCGGCGACGACCCGGATAGCGGCCAGCAGGTCGGCTGGTGGGGCGTCCTTGAGCAGGAAGCCACTCGCGCCCGCGCGCAATGCCGCGTACACGTACTCATCGAGGTCGAACGTGGTCAGCATGAGCACCCTCGGCCCCGGGCCGGGCCGGGCGCAGATGTGCCGGGTCGCCGCGATGCCGTCCATCTCGGGCATCCGGACGTCCATGAGCACCACGTCGGGTCGGGCATCGCGGGCGAGCGTGACCGCCTCGGTACCGGTGCCTGCCTCGCCGACCGCGGTGAGCCCGGGGGCGGTGTCCACGAGTACGCGGAAGCTGCCCCGCACCAGGGCCTGGTCGTCGGCGATGAGTACCCGGATCGGCTCGGTCATGGCTCATAGGGTAGGCGTGCGGACACGCCGAACCCGCCCTCCGGCCGGGGCCCGGCGTGGAACGAGCCGTCGTACATAAGTGCCCGCTCGCGCATGCCGATCAGCCCGTGCCCGGCGCTCCGGTCGGGCGGCAGCACCCGCGTCCCGGGCCCGTCGTCGGTCACCTCGACGTGGACTTCGCCGCATCCGACCGCCACCGAGACCTGGCAGCGGGTCGGTGCCGCGTGGCGGACCACGTTCGTCAACGCCTCCTGAACGATCCGATACACCGACAGCGCCACGCCCTCGGGCAGCCGATCCGTACCCCGCACGTCGAAGTCGACCGGTACGCCGGCCTGTTCGGCCCGCTCGACCAGCGCGGGCAGCCCGGCCAGCCCGGGAGCCGGGGCCAGTTGGGCAGTGTCCGCACCGGAGCGCAGCACGCCGAGCAGCTGGCGCATTTCGGCCAGCGCGGTACGGCTCGTGGCCTCGATGACCCCCAACGCGTCCTGCGCCTCATCGGGCCGTACCGCCATCACGTGATTCGCGATGCCGGCCTTCACCGCTATCAGGCTCATGCTGTGCGCAACCACGTCGTGTAGCTCACGGGCGATACGCAGACGCTCCTCGGCGGCCGCGCGGCCGGCCAGCTCCGCGGCCGAGCGGGCGGCGTCGTCGCGGCGCTCACGCACCATCCGGCCGGCGGTCCATGCTCCGGCCAGGAACCCGGCGCCGAGCACGATGACGCCGAGCCGGTGCCACGACTCGTACGGCGTGCCCGCGACTGCGCCGCCGACCAGCACGGCCGTCGCTACCGCGCCGGCCACTGGGGTGGGCACCCATGCTCGCCGGGCGCAGGTGGCGACCGGGTACAGCGCGAACGCGGCCGCGACGAACGGATCCACCAGCACACCGGCAGCCAGCGCCGCCACCGAGGCCGCGAACACGACCAGAAACACCGGTACCGGCCAGAACCGCCGCACCGCCACCGGCGCCCCGACCGCGACAACGAGAGGCACCGCGAACCAGGCCGGCGCGTCGGCGCGCACGACGGCGGAGGGCACAAACAACAGTAGATATCCCGCCGCGGCCAAGCCGTCGAGCGCGATCAAATGACGGCGACGCAGCCGCCCGCTCCGGTACACCTCGCTGACGGTATCGACATGCACGGAGCGGTACCTCCCCCCTGGGTAGGTCATCCCCTGCTCCGACGCGCCCGGCGCCGCCTTCGGGCATGGTGGCCGACGTGATCGAAATCCACCAACTGACCAAGCGGTACCAGAACACGGTCGCCGTCGACCGGCTCTCCTTCACTGTCAAGCCGGGCATGGTCACCGGCTTTCTCGGCCCCAACGGCGCCGGCAAGACCACCACCATCCGGCTGCTGCTCGGGCTGGCCGCGCCGACCGCGGGTCAGGCCCTAGTGAACGGTCTCACGTACGGGTCGATCCGCCACCCGCTGCACGAGGTGGGCGCCCTACTCGACGCGAACGCCGTGCACCCGAACCGATCGGCGATCAATCACCTGCGCTGGCTAGCCAGAACCAACAGCATCGGACCCGCCCGGATAGCGTCAATTTTGGAGCAGGTGGGCCTGGCCGGGGCGGCCCGCAAGCGGGTCGGTGGCTTCTCGCTCGGCATGCGGCAGCGGCTGGGTATCGCGGCGGCCCTGCTCGGAGACCCGGGCATCCTGATCCTCGATGAGCCGGTCAATGGGCTCGACCCGCAGGGCGTGCGGTGGATCCGCGAGCTCATGCGGGCGCTCGCCGCCGAGGGGCGGACGGTACTGCTCTCCAGCCATCTGATGAATGAAATTGAGGTGATCGCCGACCGGCTGATCATCATCGGCCGGGGCCGGTTGATCGCCGACACGACGGTCGGCGAGCTCATCACCAGCGCTGGGGCGACCTCCCTCGAAGAGGCGTACCTGCGGCTGACCGACGACGCGACCGAGCACCGGGCCGGCGGTGACCGCCGATGACCGCGCTGATCTCGGCCGAGTGGATCAAGATCCGTTCGGTCCGGTCAACGATCTGGAGCGTGGTGCTGACCGTCGCGCTCAGCGTTGGCCTCGCTTACCTGGTCGGGCTCAGCTTCCGAGCCAACTTCGCGCACCTGCCCCCGGACCAGCAGGCGGGATTCGACCCGCTCTTCGCCACCTTCTACAGCCTCACCATCGGCCAACTCCCGCTGGTCGTGCTCGCGGTGTTCGTAGTCACCAGCGAATACTCCACCGCAACGATCCGCACCAGCCTCACCGTGGTACCGCAACGCGGCGCGTTCTACGCCGCCAAGGTGCTCACTGGGGCGCTGCTGGCCGCCGCAGTCGCCGCGATGACCGTAATCGCCACCTTCGCCGCCGCGCAGGCCGGCCTCGGCCCGCACGGCACCTCGCTGAATGCTGACGGTGTGCCCGTCGCGGTCGCCGGCGCATGCCTCTACCTCACGCTCATCTACCTGTTCGCGACCGGGCTGGCGACGCTGCTGCGCACCGCGATTCCAACCCTGGGCATCCTTCTCCCGCTGCTCTTCCTCGGCTCACAGGGCCTGGGCAACGTGCCAAAGCTGAAGACCGTCACGCAGTACCTGCCGGACCAGGCGGGCCAGGTGATCATGCACATCGTCGGGCAGGCGGATGACCCACGCTTCGCTCGCCCCTACGGCCCCTGGACCGGGATCGGACTCATGGCGTTATGGACGGTGACTGCACTGCTCGCCGGATACGTCGCGATGCGCCGCCGGGATACATAAGGGCACTACGACGCGGCACACTCCAAGATCCTCGGGGCGGACGACCTTCCCCGCCGTCGTGCGCGACCACCGCGTCCACGCGCCCTGGTACACCACCAAGAAGTGACCGCGAAACCCGAGCTTGTCGTGTCATCGGAAAGTGTCGTACACGTGTTCTAGGTTCGTGACGTGTTGGAGGAGCTGGCGCGGGCGGAGGTCGACATCCGGCCGTGCGTGGACGCCGCTGTCTGGTCGATGCCCGATCAGCAGCTCGTCGACGCCCTCGATGCCGCGCACCGGCTGGAGCAGCGGCTCGCCGCGGTGAAGCTCGCGCTGGTTCGGGAGCTGGACGGGCGGGGCACGGCGGTCGCGCAGGGCGCCTCGTCGACCGCGGTGTGGCTGCGCGAGCGGCTGCGGTTGACCGTTCGCAGGGCGCGACGGTTGGTCGAGCTCGCCGTCGCGTTGGACGCCGGGCCAGGCGGCCCGTCCGGAGCCGGGTCGTTGGGGGCCGGGCTGTCGATGGCCGGGGCGTCCCGGGGCGGAGCGGCTCAGGACGGGCCGGCCGGCGCGTCGGCGGGATCGACCGGCTCCGGTGCCGGGTTCGCTGGCGTCCGTGCCGCGCTGGCCGACGGCTGGATCGACGTCGAGCAGGCGCGAGTCATTGCCGAGACGGTCGCCAAGGTCCGCGCCGAGGCCGGCGCGGAGGCCGCCGAGCGGTCCGCCGACCTGCTCGTCGACTGGTCCGGCCAGTTCGACGCCGGTCTCCTGCGCCGGCTCAGCGCGCGGATCCTCGACCACATCGCACCGGAAGTGGCCGAACGCGCCGCCGAGAAGGCACTGGCCGCCGAGGCTGCCCGTGCCGACCGGGACCGCTACCTCACGCTGTCCCACCACAGCGACGGCCGGCTCCGCCTCACCGGCAACCTCGACTCCGAAACGGCCGCCCTGCTGCACGCCGCCCTCGACCCCCTCACCGCACCCAGCGGGCCCGACGACACCCGCACCCCCGGCCAACGCCGCCACGACGCTCTCGCCGACCTGTGCCGTCTGACCCTCCGCACCGGTCAGCTACCGGAACACGGCGGCGAAGCCGCCCAGATCATCGTCACCACCGCCTACGACGCCCTCGCGGCCCAACTCGGAACGGGCGCCCTCGACACCGGCCTCACCCTGCCCGCCGACAGCGTCCGACGTCTCGCCTGCGACGCCGCGATCCTCCCGATCGTCCTCGGCGGCGCCGGTCAGGTCCTGGACGTCGGCCGCCGACGTCGCCTCATCGCCGGCCCGCTGCGCCGCGCGCTCGTCCTGCGCGACCGGGGCTGCGCCTTCCCCAGCTGCGATCGACCACCCCGCTGGTGCGAGGGCCACCACCTGCGTCACTGGGCCGACGGCGGCGAAACGAGCCTCGCCAACGCCGTCCTGCTCTGCCGTCACCACCACCGCCAGATCCACCACCACGACTGGCACGTCCGCCTCGCCGCCGACGGGCTACCCGAGTTCCTCCCACCGGCCTGGCTCGACCCCGACCGGCGCCCTCGCCGCAACCACCACCACCGCCCGCACCTCCGCCCCACGCCGCGCGGCGCACCGGGCGGCGACCTCCGGAGCCCCGCGCTCCAACGACGCGACGGCGGGCGTCGCTCCGTCCACCCCGGCGGCCGGTCCCCAGCAACCGCCGACCCGCCACCACGACCGCCCGCGACGCGGACCCCTACCAGAGCACCCGCCCGTCCCCGACCGCCGTGACCCGACCACCACGACCTGACCACCGCGAGCCGGTCACCCTGACCCGACCACCACGAGCCGACCGTGACCCGACCACCGCGAGCCGACCACCACGAGCCGACCGCGACCCGACCACCGCGAGCCGACCACCGCGAGCCGGTCACCCTGACCCGACCACTACGACCCGACCACCGTGCCCGGCCCACCATGCCGAGGCCCGGAAGCGCGGAGATCGAAACGACGCCGATCACCGGGATCATTCGCGCTGGCCGGGGGCCGCCGTCAAGAACTGGTTACACCCACTCGGGCGGCCACCCGCTCGTGCAGCGCGGTCAGCGCCGGACTGACCGTCGCGGTGAGCGGCACGGGGTCCGCCAGCCGGCGTGCCGACTCGGGCAGCCATGCCAGGTCGGCGTCGAAGCGCTCGCGGGCGGCGCGTACCGCACCGGCCGGATCGACGTCGTCCAGCCGGCGCCCGTCCCGCATCACCGGCACCAGCAGTGCCTCCCGGCCCGGCGGCGACGGTTCGTCGCGCAGACCGACGATGTCTCCCGCCGAGCCGGCGCGGTCGCGGAAGACCTGCTTGGCGCCGGGCAGGGTGGCCTTGCCCGGCGACAGCTTGAGCACCGGCCGGTCCCCGTAGGCGACCAGCTTGTAGGCGCTGTCCAGGGAGGGCGCGTCGTGCGAGACGCCCATCTTCGTGCCGACGCCGTACGCGTCGATCGGCGCCCCCGCCTCGACGAGCCCGGCGATCACGTCCTCGTCGAGGCTGCCGCTGGCCACGATCCGGACCCCGGTCAGCCCCGCGTCATCCAGGATGGCCCGGGTCTGCCGGGCCAGGGCGGCCAGGTCGCCCGAGTCCAGCCGCACCCCGGCCGGCCCGGTCAGGCCCAGCTCCCGGATGACGTCCACGGCGGCCCGTACGCCGGCGGGAGTGTCGTAGGTGTCGACCAGGAAGATCGGATCGGCGGGGAAGTCGGCGGCGAACGCCCGGAACGCGGCCCGCTCGTCGGGGAACGCCTCGACGTACGAGTGGGCCATCGTGCCGGACGGTGGCAGCCCGTACCGTCGGGCGGCCTCGACATGGCTGGTGGCGCCGAATCCGGCGATGGCCGACGCCCGCGCCACGCCGGCGCCGGCCGCCACCCCGTGGGTGCGGCGGAACGCGAAGTCCACCAGTTGCGCGCCGCCGGCGGCGAGCCGACAGCGGGCCGCCTTGCTGGCCACCGTGGTCTGGAAGGTGAGCAGGTTCAGCAGACCGGTCTCGACCAGTTGCGCCTCGGCGATCGGCGCGGTCACCTCGAGCAACGGCTCGTCGGCGAACACCACCCGGCCCTCCGGCACCGCCCACACGTCGCCGGTGAACCGCAGCACGGAGAGCGCGGTCAGGGTCGGCTTGTCGAACCCCACGACGTCACGCAGGTACGCCAGGTCGTCGCAGTCGAACGTGAAGGTCTCCAGGAACGCCAACGCCTCGTCCAGCCCGGCGGCGACCAGGAAGCCCCGCCGGCGCGGCAGGCGACGGACGAAGAGGCTGAACGTGGCCCGGTCGGTCAGGTCGCGCCGCAGGTAGCTGGCCGCCATCCGCAGCTCGTACAGGTCGGTCCGCAGCCCGGTCACGTCGCCTCCTCCCCCGCGCCGGTGCCGGACCGGCCGGAACCGGGCAGTCAGGTCACGCACCAACTGTGGTCGAACCGGCGCCACCACGGGCCGGAAACGCGACATCCGCCGGGCGGGCCGCCCGTAACGGACGGGCCTGGCCCGACGCTCTCCGCAGGTGTAGACAGGAGTTCCGATCATGACGCGCCCCGGGTGGCGCCCGCCGATGGTCGGGGCGCGGAAGGGAGCCTGGTGCAGGGCGATCTGCAACGCATCGTCGACGCCGTGGCCGCCCACGCCGGCCGACCCGCCCTGATCGAGGACCGGCGGCAGCGGGTCGTCGTCTACAGCGAACAGACCGGGCTGATGGACGAGGTGCGCCGGGCGTCGATCCTGCGCCGGCAGACCACCCCCGAGGTGATCGCCTGGCTGCGCGAGTTCGGCATCGCCGACGCCCACGCGCCGGTGCGCACCCCGGCCCGTCCCGACCTGGACCTGCTGCCCCGGCTCTGCGTCCCGGTGCGCCACCACGACCTGCTGCTCGGCTTCGTGTGGTTCATCGACCCCGACGGCACCATGACCGACGTCGACCTGGCGGCGACCGGGCTGCTCAAGGAGCTGTCCCTGGCTTTGTACCGGGAGAACCTGCTCGGCGAGCTGGCCGCGCAGCGCGAGACCGAGGCGGCGCGGACGCTGCTCGCGGACAGCCCGGAGACCCGCGAGCAGGCGGTCCGGGCACTGCTGGAGGCCGGGATGATCGCCGGCGACGGCCCGACGACGGTGCTCGTCGCGCGGTTGGTCGCGGCCGAGGCGCGGCAGCCGGACGAGCGGGCCCGGATCGCGCTGGAGCAGTCGCTTGTGGCGGCGCGCCGGCGGGCCGGCGTCCGCGAGGCGCTGCACCTGCTGCGCCACGACCACGGGGTGCTGCTGCTGCCCGCCGAGCCGGCCGCCGGCCGGCCGACGCCGGAGGTCGCGGCCCGGCATCTCGACGACGACCTGCGGCAGGTCACCCGCGCTCTCGCGGCGGTCGAGCGGACGGTGGTCGGCGTCGGCCGGACCCGTCCCCGGCTGGTGGACGCCGTCGACTCGTACGTGGAGGCCCTGCACGCCGCCCGGGTCGGCGCGCGGCTGCCGGCGCTGGGCCGGGTGGTGTCCTGGTCCGGGCTGGGCGTCTACCGGGCGCTGGCCCGGCTCGGCGAGCACGACCTCGACGTGGCCGACGTCCACCCCGGGCTGGCCCGGCTGCTCGGCGGCACCGGCAACCAGGCGCTGCTGACCACCCTGGAGCGCTACCTGGACCTGGCCGGCAACGCCCACGCCACCGCCGCCGAGCTGCGGCTGCACCGCACGACGCTGTACTACCGCCTGCAACGCATCGAGGAGCTCGCCGGCACCGACCTGAAGGACGGCGGCGAACGGCTCTGCCTGCACCTGGCACTCAAGCTGGCCCGGCTGACCGGACGCCACCGGGCGGAGGAGTGAGGTGCGACAGGCGTAGCAAGACGGGATCGGGATCTTCGACAGGTGCCTGATGACCCGGTGGCGCAGCGGTTCGTAGGTTCGGCGGAGCCGGTGCGGCGGTCGGCGGCGAGGGGGTGGTGCGGTGGCCGGGCGGTGGCTCGGGCGGTACGTCGTGCCGGCCCTGGTCGCGGCGCTGTTCGTGGCCCCGCTCTGGTTCATGGTCGTCGGCTCCCTGCGGCCCGCCGGCACGCCGCCGGCCCGCACGCTGGAGTTGTGGCCGGCCGAGCCGACCACGGCCGCGTACGCGCGCCTGCCGGAACTCGTGCCGGTGTTCCGCTACCTGGCCAACTCGGCACTGGTGGTGGCGCTGGCCGTCCCGCTGACCGTGTTTGTCGCGTCGCTCACCGGTTTCGGGCTGCGGCTGCTCCCCGCCAGCGCACGGCGGCGGGCGCTGCTCGGGCTGCTCGCGCTGCTGCTGGTTCCGGTCACCGCGGTGTGGGCCACCCGCTTCGAGCTGTTCCGGCTGGCCGGGGTCGTCGACACGTACCTGCCGCTGCTGGCGCCGGCCACGCTCGCGGTCAGCCCGTTCCTGGTCCTGCTGTACGCGTGGAGCTTCGGCGGCGTCCCGGACAGCCAGTTGCAGGCCGCCCGCCTGGAAGGGGCGGGATGGCTCACCGTCTGGCGGCGGCTGGCGATGCCGCAGGTGAAGCCGGCCACCCTGGCGGTCGCCGTACTCGCCTTCACCTTCCACTGGTCCAACTTCATCGACCCCCTGCTGTACCTGACCAGCGGCGACCGCTACACCTGGCCGCTCGGCCTGCGGTTCCTGCTGCTGCTCAACCCCACCGACTGGCCGCTGCTGATGGCCGGTTGCGTGGTCGCCACCGCGCCGTGCGTGCTGGTGTTCCTGCTGGCGCAGCGGATCCTGCTGTCCGACGACCCCCTGGCGGCGCTACGAGCGAAAGGACGTCGATGACCTCCTCCTGGCGGCGGGCCTGCGCGGCCCTGCTCACCCTCCTGCTGGTCGGCGCCGGCTGCACCCCGGGTGACGAGGCGGACCGCAACGGCGTCACCGTCGTGCTGTTCGGCGACGCCGAGGAGGTCGCCGGCTACCGCGCCATGGTGGCCGGGTTCACCGCGGCCAACCCGGACGTCGACGTCACGCTCTCCCCGGTGGCCACACAGGACGAGCTGATGGCGCGCCTGACCACGTCCTTCGCCGGCGGCCGGCCGCCGGACGTGTTCCTGCTGAACTACCGTCGGTACGGGCAGTTCGCCGCGCAGGGCGCGATCGAGCCGGTTCAGGCGTACCTGGACGCCAGCAACGCGATCAAGGAGAGCGACTTCAGTCCCCGTGCGCTCGACGCGTTCCGGTTCGACGGGACGGCCCTGACCTGTCTGCCGCAGAACCTGTCGTCCCTTGTCGTCTACTGGAACACCGACCTGTTCCGGGCCGCCGGCGTGCCGGCGCCGGCGGCCGGCTGGACCTGGGACGACTTCCTCGCCGCCGCGAAGGCGCTGACCCGGGACGGCCGGTACGGGCTCGGGGTGGAGCCGTCGATCGCGCGACTCGCGCCGTTCGTCTGGTCCAATCGGGGCGAACTGGTCGACGACCCGAACCGGCCGGGGACGCTGACCCTGCGCGGCGACGCCGCCGCCCGGGAAGCCGTCGACTGGTTCCTCGACCTCCAGTCGCGGCACCGGGTGGTGCCGCCGGACGCGGAGGAGCAGAGCGAGTCCAGCGAGGCGCGGTTCCTGCGCGGCACGCTCGGCATGTACCTGAGCAGCCGGGTGGCCGTGCCGACGCTGCGCACGATCACCGGCTTCACCTGGGACGCGGCGCCGCTGCCGGTCGCACCGGGCGGCGTGCCGGCGTCGATCCTGCACAGCGACGCGTACTGCATGAGCGCCGGCCTGCCGGACCACCGGCCGGCGTGGCGGTTCATCGAGTACGCGATGGGCGCCGACGGGCAGCGCACGCTCGCCGAGTCCGGACGCACCGTGCCGTCCCGCCTCGACGTGGCCGGCTCCCCCGCGTTCCTCGACCCGGCCAGGCCGCCGCGCTCGTCGCGGGTGTTCCTCGACGCCGAGCCGCACCTGCGCGCCACCCCACGCACCGCCACCTGGGCGCGCGTGGAGAAGGAGGCGGACACGCTACTGGCGGAGGTCTTCTACGGCCGGGTCGACCGCGAGGAGGGGCTGCGCCGGCTGGAGGAGACCGTCCGTCCCCTGTTCACGCCGCCGGTGGGCAAGTGACCGGGCGCGGACTCATCCGGCTGGAAGGGCTCACCCGCGCGTACGGGCGGACCACCGCGGTCGACGGCGTCGACCTGGAGGTGCGGGCCGGGGAACTCGTCACCCTGGTCGGGCCGTCCGGGTCGGGCAAGTCGACGATCCTGCGGCTCATCGCCGGCCTCGACCGGCCGGACGCCGGCCGGATCCTCGTCGACGGCGTCGACGTGGCCGGGGTGCCGCCGCACCGGCGGGCCGTGGCGATGGTCTTCCAGGACTACGCCCTCTTCCCGCACCTCACCGTCCACGGCAACCTGACGTTCGGCCCACGGGTACGACGGGTGGGGCGCGCCGAGGCCGACCGGCAGGCCCGCGCCGCCGCCGAGCGGCTCGGCATCGGCGACCTGCTGGACCGCTACCCCGACCAGATGTCCGGCGGGCAGCGGCAGCGGGTCGCGCTGGCCCGGGCGCTGCTACGCGACCCGGCCGTCTACCTGCTCGACGAGCCCCTGGCGAGCCTGGACGCGCCACTGCGCTTCGCCACCCGCGCCGACCTGCTCGCCCTGCACCGCGAGCTGCGCACCACCACCGTCCACGTCACGCACGACCAGCACGAGGCGATGACCCTCGGCGACCGGGTGGTGGTCCTCGCCGCCGGGCGGGTGCGGCAGGTCGGCCCACCCCAACAGGTGTACGACGAGCCGGCCGACACGTTCGTCGCCGGGTTCCTCGGCAGCCCGCCGATGAACCTGGTGCCCGGCGGCGGTGTGCTCGGCGGCGACCCGGGCGTGACGCTCGGCGTCCGCCCGGAGGACCTGACGCTCGACGGCGCGGGACCGGTGAGCGCCACCGTCGAGGCGGTGGAGGCCCTCGGCAGCGAGGCGATCCTGCTCACCCGCTGCCCGGACGGCACCCGGCTCACGGTGCGCACCGGCCCCCGCCCCGGCGTCGCGCCCGGCGACGAGGTGCGGTTGCGCGCCGACCGGCTGCACCGGTTCGACGCGGTCACCGGGCGGCGCCGGTGACCGCGACCGGCGACCGGACGGCACCGGCGACGGTGGCCGGTGACCGGCCGGCGGGCGGACCGGGTCGGGCCCGCTCCCGGCCACCGCTTACCGGCTGGGCGTTCCTCGCCCCGTACGCGGTCGCGGTCGCCCTGCTGGTGCTGGTGCCGGCGGCGCTGAACGTGGCGTACGCGTTCACCGACCACACCGGGCTGACCCGCGACCCGCGGTTCGTCGGGCTGGCCAACGTCCGGCGGCTGCTCGACGACGGGTTCCTGCTGGACAGCCTGGAGGCGTCGCTGTTCCACGTGGCGCTCGCCGTGCCGGTACGGTTCGTCGCGGCCGTCGGGCTCGGCCTGCTGCTCGCCGCCCCCCGGCCCGGTGGGCGCTGGTTCCGCACCGCCGTCTACCTGCCGACGGTGATCCCCGACGTGGCGCTCGCGGTGCTGTTCCTGTGGGTGCTCAACCCGCTGTACGGGCCGCTGAACCAGCTCCTCGGGCTGTTCGGGCACCCCGGGTTCACCTGGCTCGCCGATCCGACCACCGCCCGGATCGGGGTGGTGCTGATGCTGGCGTTCCCGATCGGCGAGGGGTTCGTCGTGGTGCTGGCCGCCCGGCGACTGCTCGACGGCCGGCTGTACGAGGCGGCGGCGCTGGAGGGGTGCGGCCCGTTCGGTCAGCTGCGCCGGATCACGCTGCCGCTGCTCGCGCCGGTGCTGGTGCTGCTGGCCGTGCGGGACACCGTCCTCACGTTGCAGGTCAACTTCGTGCCGGCGTACGTGCTCACCGACGGCCGGCCCGCCAACGCCACGCTCTACCTGCCGGTCTACATCTTCGACCAGGCCTTCGAGTTCGCCGGCTTCGCGTACGGGTCGCTGGTCACCATCCTGCTCATGCTGGTCACCGCCGTGATCATCACCGGGCTGCTGCTCGCCGTCCGGCGCTGGCGGGTGCTGCGATGACCGTGGCATCGTGCATGCCCATGAGACTCCGGGCCCTCGCCGCCGTCGCCGCCCTCGCTCTTGTGGCCGGCTGCGGCGGCTCGGAGCCGCCGGCGAGCGGCAACCGCGACCTCCTCGCGAACCTGCCCAGCTGCGACCGGGTGCCGCTGGACCAGGAGCCGGAGGTCGACGCCGCCGTGCCGGGCCTGGTGCTGCCCGACGGCGCCCGGGTCACGAGCGTCGTCGAGCAGGGCGCGCTGACCAGCGTGGCGGCCACCGTCCGGATGTCCCCGTTGGACGTGCGGGCGCATTACGAACAGCGCACCGACATCGAGCTGCTGCGCGTCGAGGACGAGATCTTCGAGACCGAGGTGCTGGCCCGTACCCAGGACCGGCGGATGTACCTGCGGGCCGGCGCGCTCTGCTCCGACGGCGCCACGTTGACCGTCATGGTGGGCCCGGACTCCGACGACGCGGGGCTGCCGGAGTTCCGCAGCGGCTGAACCGGTCTCGACACCTGTCCTAACCGGGCGCCGGGTTTCCCGACAGATGATCGGTGACGTTCACCGATGCGCTGTCTAGCGTGCCCACACAGGAGCGTCCGCGTAAGGACAGGAGACACCGCATGGACCTGACCCTCGCCCGACGTCGTCGCGGGCTGACGGCGACGGCGCTGCTGGCGCTGACCGCCGCGGTCGCGCTGACGGCGTCGTCCAGTCCACCGCCCGCCGCACTACCGTCGCTGGCCACCAGCTCGCCCACCGGGCCGATGGAGCTGCCCGACGAGTGGATGACCGCCCAGCGGATGAGCGACGGCAGCACCGACCTGTCCGCCGCCAAGTACGTCCGCGCCCGGGGCGAGGCCAACCAGCTCGCCGCCCGCACCCGCAGCGTCTACCGGCCGCTCGCCGAACGGGAGTGGTCGTTCTTCGGCCCCGCCGACATCGGTGGCCGGGTCGTCGACATCGCGGTGGACCCGCAGGTGCCCGACCAGGTGTTCATCGCCGCCGCCTCCGGCGGCGTCTGGAAGTCCGGCGACGCCGGGGCCACCTTCACGCCCGCCTGGCCGGACGGTTGGGGCCAGGCCATGGGCGCGGTCGCCATGACCAGTGACGGGGTGCTGTTCGCGGGCACCGGCGAGGCGCAGCCGGGCGGCGGCTCGATCACTTTCGGCGGTGACGGTGTCTACCGGTCCACCGACCGGGGCGCCACCTGGGAACACGTCGGTCTGGCCGACAGCCACGCCATCGCCCGGTTCGCCATCGACCCGGGCGACGAGGACCGGATCTTCGCGGCGGCCAGCGGCAACCTGTTCGTCCCCGGCGGCGAGCGCGGCGTCTACCTCACCGAGGACGGCGGTGACAGCTGGCGGCAGGTCCTCGCGCCGCCGAACGGCACCACCGGCGCCACCGAGGTCGTCATCGACCCGACCGACCCGCAGCGGGTGTACGCGGCGATGTGGGACCACCTGCGGCAGCCGAACCAGCGCACCTACGGCGGTCCCGGCTCCAGCCTGTGGCGCTCCGCGGACGGCGGGCGGACCTGGCAGCGGATGACCACCGGCCTGCCCATCGACGCCGACCAGGGCCGCTGGGGTCTCGCCCTGGCACCGAGCAACCCGCAGCGCCTGTACGCGTACGTCGGCACCGCCCTCGGCCCGTTCCGGGCCTTCTACCGCTCCGACGACGGCGGCGACACCTGGACGCAGACCCCGGTCACCGCCGGCCAGGCGTCCCAGTCGACGTTCAGCTGGTGGTTCGGCAAGCTCTTCGTCGACCCCGCCGACCAGAACCACGTGTTCCTGATGGGCGTCAACCTGATGCGCTCCACCAACGGCGCGCAGAGCTTCTCCTCCGTCGGCGGGGTCCACGCCGACCAGCACGCCATGCGCTGGGACCCGAAGGTCCCCGGCCGGGTCTACCTCGGCAACGACGGCGGCTTCTACCGGTCGGAGGCCGGCGGCGCCGGCGGCTGGGTCAAGGCCACCGACGAGCGGTACACGCAGTTCTACACGGTCGACGTCGCGCAGACCGACCCGCGGCTGAAGGTCGGCGGCACGCAGGACAACGGCTGCAACCGCGGCTACAACGGTGCCGGCGGCCCCTGGGACGCGATCGGCTGCGGTGACGGCCTCCAGACGCTCATCCACCCGGAGAACCCGAACATCGTCTTCGGGTGCAGCCAGTACGGCTCCTGCTACCGGTCGGAGAACGCCGGCGCCAGCCCGCGCGCACCGATCGGCGCCGGCCAGACCACGTCGCAGCGGCGCAACTGGCTCACCCCGCTGCAGTTCGACCCGAGCGACCCGGACGTCATGTACTACGCCGGCAACATCGTGAACCGGTCGACGGACAACGGTCGCACCTGGACGGCGATCAGCCCCGACCTCACCGGCGGCGGCCCGAACGACCCGTCCGGCTACCCGTGGGGCACCATCACCACGATCGCCGCCGCGCCCACCGACGGCGACACGCTCTACGCCGGCACCGACGACGGCCGGCTCTGGTGGACCGACGACCTCGGGGCGAACTGGAACCAGGTCGACCCGGCGCAGCTGCCCGGCACCTGGGTCACCCGCGTCGCGGTGCACCCGAAGGACGCCAAGATCGCGTACGCGACGTTCTCCGGTTTCCGCTCGGGCAGCGACCGGCCGCACGTCATGCTGACCCGCGACGGCGGCCGGACCTGGACCGACATCGGCCGGGGCCTGCCGGACGCGCCGGTCAACTCGGTGGTCCCGACCGGTGACGGGCTGCTGCTGGTCGGCACCGACGTCGGTGTCTACGTGTCGGCGTGGAACGGCGGCGAGTGGGCCGCGCTCGGTGCCGACCTGCCGAAGGCGGCCGTCATGTACCTACGCTGGCACGAGCCGTCCCGTCAGCTGACGGCGGCGACCTTCGGCCGGGGCATCCACGACCTCACCGTGCCGCGCTGCCCGGCGGCGTCGGCGAAGCTGCCGCTGAAGGACCCGGGCGTCGGCGTGGTGGGCGTGCTGTCGTCCTGCCGGGCCGGCTAGTTCCGTCCGCGGAGGCCACCTTCCCCGACCGGGGAGGTGGCCTCCGTGCCGTCCGCCGCCGACTCCACCGGCCGGCGGCTGCGGCCGGCTCAGCGCAGCCGGCGGGCCGGGAACCGGGCCGGCGGGTTCGCGATCGCGTCCTGGGCGGCCACCAGCTGGATCTCCCGGGTGCCCGCCGCGAGGGTCGCCTCGAGAACGGTGAAGATGGACGCGGTGGTGCGCTCCAACGCGGTCGCGGGAGAGCCGGTCGTCGACAGGTGCGCCAGGTACAGCGCCGCGGTGACGTCGCCGCCGCCATTGGGGGTGATCGGCAGCAGCGGGGTGGTCACCGCCCACGCGCCCTCGTCCGACACGGCCACCACCTCCAGCGACCCCTCCGGGACGTCACCGTGCAGCACGCTGGTGACCAGCACGTGCCGCGGCCCGGTCGCGCGTACGGCGTCGACCGCCGCCAGCAGCTCGTCGACGCTGTTCGTCGCGCGGCCGGCGAGGAACTCCAGCTCGAACTGGTTCGGGGTGATGATGTCCGCCCGCGGGACGACCACGTCCCGCAGGTACTCCGGGATGCCCGGCCGCACGAACATGCCCCGGCCGACGTCGCCCATCACCGGGTCGCAGCAGTAGACCGCGTCCGGGTTCGCGGTCTTCACCAGGGTCACCGCGTCCAGGATCACCGCGCCCATCGCCGGGTCGCCCTGATAGCCGGACAGCACCGCGTCGGCGTCGCCGAGCACGCCCCGGTCGGCGATGCCGGCGATCACCTCGGCGACGTCGGACGGCGCCAGCAGCGGGCCGCGCCACGCCCCGTACCCGGTGTGGTTGGAGAAGTGCACGGTCAGCACCGGCCACACCTCGTGCCCGAGGCGTTGCAGCGGGAAGACAGCGGCTGAGTTGCCGACGTGGCCGTACGCGACCGACGACTGGATGGACAGGATCCTCACCGGCCCATCATGGCGCTTCGTCACCCACCGATGCCCGGCGGTCGCCGAACCGTCGCCGGAAGGGGTCGGTAGGGCCCCGTCCGTCGAACGGATGATGCTCAGCCGGGCACGCCGGGGCCGTACGACCTGCTCACCATCATCTGATCTTCGTGGTCGGTCACCGGGGGCAGCGCTCACGTCGATGATCGTCGAGACTGGTGGCGTGGATCAGGTCGCAGACATCGTCCGGCTCGTCACCGACGTGCTCGGGCCCGATCTCGTCGGGGTCTACCCGCACGGCTCCTCCGTGCACGGCGGGCTCCGACCGGCCAGCGACGTGGACGTCCTCGTCGTGACGCAGCGCGGCATGGACGACCGCCAGCGCGCCGCCCTCCTGGCCGGGCTGCTGCCGATCTCCGGTTCGGCGGTCGGGGCGCGCCCAGTCGAACTCACCGTCGTGGTGCGGTCCGAGGTCCACCCGTGGCGGTACCCGCCGACGGTCGAGTTCCAGTACGGCGAGTGGCTCCGCGGCGACTACGAGGCGGGTGCGGTGCCCCGGCCGGAGCCGATGCCGGACCTGGCCCTGCTGATCACAAACGTCCTGGCTGGACGGCGGACCCTGGCGGGTCCGCCCCCGGCACAGGTCCTCTCCCCCGTTCCCGGACCGGACCTGGTCCGGGCATCCCTGGCCGGCATCCCGGCCCTGCTCGACGACCTCGACGCCGACACCCGCAACGTGGTGCTGACCCTGGCCCGGATCTGGTTCACCGTCGCCACCGGCGGCATCACGTCCAAGGAGGCAGCCGCCGGCTGGGCCCTGGAGCGCCTCTCGCCCGAGCACCGGCCGGTCCTCGCCCACGCGCGGGACCTGTACCGGCGATCCACGTACGCGGAGGAGAGCTGGAGCGACGACCTCCGTGCGCAGGTCCGCCCGCACGTGGCGGCGGTGCTCGCCGCGATCACCGAGGCAACCGGCTGACCGGCGGTCACGGCCACGGTCACACCGTTCGACGCCGCCAGCGTGCCGGGATCCTCGACGGCGTCGGCACGGGGCTCCCACGGGTGGAGGGTGGGGCGCATCATGGGCGGATGCGGTTCGCTCTTCTCGTCGGGTGGCTCGGCTTGGCCGCGCACCTGGTCCTCGCGTTCTTCTACGTGGTGAGCGGCCTGGTCGTCCCCGCCTGGGCGCTGGCCGGGCTCCTGGTGATCTGGCTGGCGCTGCTGGCCGTGGCGATCCGGCTGCTGCGGCAGCGGCCGGCGTTCGTGCCGCTGGTGCCGTTGGCGGCCGTGCTGATCTGGCTGGCCGTCGTCTCGGCCGGCGACGCCTGGCTGGACTGGACGGCCTGACGGCGCGCGGACCGGGCCGGGCCGGAACCGACCGGGCCGGGTCGAGCCGACGGCCGGCGGCGCCCCCGAACGGGAAGCACCGCCGGCGGCGCCCCCCGCGAACCGGAAGCGCCGCCGCGATGTACCCGCTCAGCCCGTCGGGAGGGTCGCCACCGCCCTGCGGTAGTTGCGACCGTTGCCGTCGGGGCGGTAGTTGTTCTCGACGTTGCCCGCCGAGTCCACCGAGAACCAGTGGAACGTCGTGCCCGCCGGCACGGTAAGCGTCGCACCGCCCTCGCGGATGCCGGCCGAGCCGTACAGCGTGGACGAATAGGACGGCGCGCTGCGGTCGAGGGTGTAGAAGACCGCCGCCGGTTCGCTGACGTCGAACGTCACGTCGACCGTGCCCGGCGTCGCGCCGGGCGCCACGGTCAGTGTGCTCGTCGGCCGCTTCCGGTCGCGGGCGAATTCGCGGGCCACCCGCATCATTTCCACCAGGCCGTTGGCGAACTCCATGGTCTCGTCGTGCGCCTCGTCCCACTCCGGCTGGAACGAGGTGCCGACCTCGAAGTTCCACGCGTAGATGCCGTACCGGTACCAGAGCATGTCGCCGGAGTTGCCGGCCGCCGAGTACAGCACGTCCGAGATCGGGCCGGTGCGGGCCGGCGTCACCGCGAGGTTGCGGTGCCGCTTGATCGCGGTCAGGATGCGCGCGGACGCACCCCAGAACGCGGACTCCTCGGCGAGCGTCGGCCGCGGCGCGGAGATCCGGCCGGGGACGGCGTACGCGCCGGGCGACCACATGAAGTAGTTGCCGGAGGAGTGCAGGTTCATCGAGAACTTGATGTTCGGCCGGCTGGCCAGCCAGTCGACGTTGCGGTTCTCCGGCTCGGACAGCTCCGCCGGGCCGGCGTACGTGCCGCTGGTGCAGCTCGTCGAGGCCCCGGAGTAGCCGTCGAACAGGCTGTACTCGGTGTAGTTGCGGTTGTTGTCCACGCCCCACGAGTCACGGCCGAGGAAGTCCGCCGCCCCCGTCGCCGGGCAGTGGTTGGTCATGTTCTTGCGCTGGAAGTTGAAGTCGTAGAACGAGTAGTGCCCGCCGTCCGGGTTGACCGACGGGGCGATCCAGATGTCCAGGTCGTTGAGGAGCTGCTTGGTCCGCCCGTCGTGCGCGTAGTTGCGCAGCAGCCGTTCGGCGGTCTCGATGGTGACCAGCGGCGGAACCCATTCCCGGGCGTGCTCCTGCGCGTACGCCAGGACGCCCGTCCGCGACCCGTCGCGGTGCTTGCCGATGCGGATCGCGTAGACCGGGTGCGGCTCCCGGGAGACCGACGGGGGCGCGCTGAGGTCGTCGGTGAGCCGGGTCGGCGGTGCCGGCGCGACCACGTCGGTTCCCGGGCTCCCCCGGTAGGTGTACGCCCGCAGCAGCGACCCGGCGTGGGCGTTGAGCGCCGCGACGACCTCGGCGGCGGTGCTGGTGACCGCGCCCCCGGCGTCGGTGGCGAGGGTGACCCGCACGTCGGTGCCGGTCACCGTGACGGCCAGCGCCGCGTCCGGTGCGCCGGGGTCGGCCAGCTCGACGGAGATGTCGTTGCCGCCCTGGTGACCCCAGGCGAGCGAATCGACGGCGACCCGGCCGGCGCTGGCGGCGCCGAGGACGGTCTGCGCCTTGCGCCGGTACCCGTTGGTCCGGTACGGCAGCTCGACGATCTCCGCCAGGTGCGGGAACTCGGCGGCGAGCTGGTGGATCCGCGCGTACAGCTCGGTGGGCGTGAGGTAGCTGGTGACGAAGTCCTTCTGGTAACCGGGGCCCTCCGGGTCGGTGTCCGGGATGGGCAGCCACTCCTGGACCTTCGCGACGGCGACCCCGCCGGTGGGGCTGGTGACGCGGACGTACGCCGGCTTCGCGGTGACCGGGGCGGCGCCCCGGTGGTAGAGGTAGACGCCGGCGTCGACGAAGCGGGAGATGGTCTGCGTGCCCCCGGAGCCGATCTCGGTGCCCGGGCCGCTGTCGCGCTCGACGGTGAGGGCGGTGGTGGCGCTCTGACCCTCGGCCCACTTGGCCTCCACCGACAGGACCTGGCTGGTCCCGGAGGTGAAGTAGTCGGCTCGGATGATCTTGACATCGGACGTGCCGGTCGTGGCGGTGAACCCGGCGTTGTCCGCCCGGTGCGCGGCGATCGTCGCCTCCCGCTCGTCGACGCGGACCTGCGCGTCGCCCGGCCGGTGCAGTACGCGGCCGAGCCGGTACCCGGCGGCGGTGAGGGCGGCGGCCTCGGTCGGGGTGACGACGGCGTGCACCACCACGCCGTCGGCGGTGCGGGTGACGTGGTGGTCGAGGTCGACGCCGGTGGCGACCAGCGCGTCGAGCTGCGCGGTGCCGTCGAGGAGCACCTCCACCACGTTGGCCGCCTCGCCGGCGACCGGCCCGGCGTCGGCGCGGGGCGCGGGCCCGTCCGGCACGACGGCCGTGGCGGGACTGACCATGAGTACGGCGGCCGCGGAGGCCGCCACGAGCGCGGGCAGGCGGTGTCGCCAGCGCCGGCCGGAGGAATCGAACATCGATGTCCGCCCTTCTCACATCCCGGCGTGCGGCGGCAGTGGGAGTGCCGTGCGGGCGCTCCGGGCGGCCGGTCCGCTACCTCAGCTCCACCGGCAGGCAGCGGCGTGCGGGCGCCGTGGCGTCCGGCGGCGTCGGGGGTTGACGCTGCCCGCAGCGCCGGCTGCGCAGCGCCGTCCCGGGGACGGGTGACGATCCGTTGACGGTCGGTGAACTGCGCTCATCGTTCGCCGTGGATTGGTCGCCTGTCAATGGCTGACCGGCCGAACGGCCCTTACACCGGGCCGACGTGCCCGTTTACCGGCGGCGGTAAGGGGTGAAGGTAAGGTCGGTACCAGCTCATGAGGGGGGCCGCACCACATGTCCGACACCAGCCACGACCGGTCCGACCATCGCGCGTACCGGCCCGACGAGGTGACCGACCCGCTGCTGTGGGATCTGGCCCTCGAGGTGGCCGACGCCCATCAGCCCGACGCGGCGGGCACCGACTGCGGGAACCTGCTCTGCGCCGGCCAGGGGTGGCCGTGCGCCGCCTGGCGGACCGCCCAGCGCGCCCTGGAAGTCTCCCGGGGCACGGCGGCCGAACGGCAGCGGGCGGAGATCCCGGAGGAGCGGCGTGCCGACCCGCTGACCGGCTGGTCGGTCGCCCCGGCGCGCGGGCGGCGTCCGACGACGCCGGAGCAGACGCGCCGCTCCGCGTCGGCCGCCTGACCCGGGGCCGACCCGGGTCGCAGGGCCGCGACCTGCGTCGATGCGTACCGGCGCCGCCGACCGGATTCGATCGGCGGCGCCGGGTGGAACTTCCACCACGGACCACCCCGTCGGTGTCCTTTCCGACAGATCCGGCGGGTTGTCGAGCCGGCGGATAGCGGGGAAAGAGCCGGACCGTTAGGCTCAAATGCCGAGTGGAGTCGTTCACCGCCGATCAATCATCTTCGCTCTGGGCCGACGTGACGGATATTCGCTGGTCAGCAGCACCGGAAGGCAGGCTGGAGTGGTCCGAGAAGGGGAGCCGGGGACCGAATTCGCCTATCGCGCGGACAACAAGCGACTGGCGTACGAGGTCACGGGCGCGCCCGACGGGCATCCCGTCTTCCTCATGCACGGCACACCGGGCAGCCGCAAGGGACCGAAGCCACGGGGCATCGTCCTGTACCGGTTAGGCGTCAAACTGATCACCTACGACCGTCCCGGCTACGGCGACTCCGACCGGTTCGAGGGGCGCGACGTGGCCGACGCCGCCCGGGACGTCGAGGTGGTCGCCGACCACCTGGGGTTGGCGCGGTTCGCCATTGCCGGCCGGTCGGGCGGCGGTCCGCACGCCCTCGCCTGCGCCGCCGACCCAGCCCTGCGCCACCGGGTGACCCGGGTGGCGGCGCTTGTCGGGTTCGCCCCGTCCGACGCGCCGGAGCTGGACTGGTTCGCCGGGATGAACTCCGACAACGTCAACGGCTTCGGTGCCGGCCGCCCCGACACCTCGGCGATCGTCGAGGAGATCCGCCGCCGGGCGCAGCGCGCCAGCGAGGATCCCCGGCGGCTGCTCGAGGACCTGATGGCGCAGATGACCCTGGCGGACCGGCGGGTGATCCGGGACCCGGCGCTGCGTCGGATGCTCGCCGACACCTTCGAGGACGCGCTGCGCGCCGGCCCGTACGGGTGGATCGACGACGTGCTCGCGCTGCGCCGGGACTGGAAGTTCGACCTCGGTTTGATCGACACGTCGGTGACGAGGGTGAAGCTGTGGCACGGCGCCGAGGACACCTTCGCCCCGGTCAGCCACACCCGCTGGCTGGCCGCCCGCATCCCCGGGGCGGAGCTGGAGGTGCAGGCCGGCGCGGCGCACTTCGACGCGGTGGCCGAGCTGCCCCGCATCCTGAGCTGGCTCACCGCCGACGACGACGCGACGATGAGCCCCAGCCGGGACGTGCTGATCGGCGCCCGGTTCGGTCAGTAGGGGTGCGGGTCGAGGACCCGTCGCACGTACCGCCCCTCCCGCAGGTTCACCACGCTCGGGTGGTGCTGCCCGATCCGGTTGGCCAGCCGGTCCGCCAGCCGCATCCGCTCGATGCTGCCCGCGCCACCGGTGGCCGTCTGCTCGGCGAGTGCCAGGTTCCCCCGGCCCCGCAGCGTGTCGGGGTGGTCGTCACCCAGGGTTTCGCGCAGCCGCCCGACGACGATGCGTAGCTGCTCCCGCCCCGCCTCCAGCTCCCCGTGCAGGATCGTGAAGACGGCGAGGTTGTTGGCGACGGCCATGGTCAGCGGGTGCGTGCCGCCCAGCGCGGCCGTCACCGCCGGCGCCGTCGCCGTCGACAGCTCCCGGGCCGCCGCGACCTCACCGGCGTCCCACATCGCCACCGTCAGGTTGTTGCGGCACACCAGCACGTACGGGTGGGCCTCGCCGAAGACCTCCCCGAGCTGCGCCTCGGTCTCGGTCAGCTCGGCGCGGGCCCGCTGCCCCTCCCCCTGCAGCATCAGGTTCGCCGCCCGGGACAGCCGGCTGAACAGGGTGTCCGGGTTGAGCGGCCCGAACCCGCTGAGCAGTTGCTCGTACGCGTCGTCGAGCAGCCGGGCGGCCTCGGCGATCTCGCCGGTGCTGCGCAGCGACGCCGCGAGGTTCGTCTGCGCGGTGAGCACGTTGCGCGACTGGTCACCGAAGAGGCTGCGGTACCCCGCGACGACCGTCTGCAGCAGCGCCACCGACCCCTCGTAGTCGCCGGCCTCCCGCAGGTCCCGGGCCAGGTTGTTCGCCGTCAGCAGGGTCCGCGGGTGCTCCGGGCCGAGCACCACCCGCAGCCGCCGGTAGGTGACCTCGTCGACGTCGAGCGCGCGCCGGAAGTCACCCATCAGGCGGTACGAGGCGGCCAGGTTGTTCGCGGCGGTCAGCGTCCGCCGGTGGTCCTCCCCGAACACCTCCACCGAGGCGGCGTACGTACGCAGGTCGCGTTCCAGCGCGTCGGAGTAGCGGCCGATCGCCCGCAGGTCCCCGCCGTACCCGCCGGCCGTCATCAGGGTGTACGGGTGGCTGGACCCGATCAGCTTCTCCTGCGCGCCCAGCGTCTCCTCGTCGAGGCGGCGGGCCTCGTCGAAGCGGCCGAGGCTGCGCAGCAGGTTGGCCCGGTTGAACCGTAGGTGCAGCAACTGGACCTGCAACGCCCGGTGCTCCGGCGTGTCCGGCGGGAGCTGCGCCAGCAGCCGGGTCCAGGCGACGTCGGCCTGCTCGGCGTACCGGTGGCCCTGGGTGTAGCCGCCGTTGATGTAGATGTAGCGGATCCGGTCGATGATCAACTGCCGGACGTCGTCGTCGGGCGACGAGAGCGCGTCGGCGCCGTCGAGGTGCGGCCAGAACAGCCGCAGGCGCGCCTGGGCGGCGGGGTCCTCGACCTCGCCGGACGGGCGCGAGCCGGCCAGGACGCGGTGCACGTCGTGCTTCACCCCGGCCAGTTCCTCCGGCGTCATCCGGGTCCGCAGCGCCGCCTGGAGCAGCCGGTGGACCTGGACCTGCTGGGCGTGCAGGTCCACCTTCACCAGCGCCAGCCGGTTGATGCGCTGCACGAGCGCGGCGGCGATGTCCCGCTCGGACACCCGGTCGGCCACCCGCGCGGCCACCACCGGGTCGTGCGCGGCGATGACCTTGGCGACCTGGTCGCTGTAGAGCAGCTCAAGCGAGATCTCCGGGGCGAGCACCGAGGCCAACTGCAGCAGCCGGTAGGCGCCCACCGAGCCCTCCCGCAACCGCTGCAGCGAGAAGTCCCAGATGTCCTCCGCCGGGCCGGTCCGCTCCAGGCCCGCCAGGTAGTCGACGACCGGCGTGCCGGTGTCGGCCAGCCAGGCGCCGGCCATCGCGACGAAGATCGGCACGTTCTCCACCGCGTCGGCGACCTGCTCGGCCTCGGCGACGGTGATCGACCGCTCACCGACGCGGGCCCGCAGGTGGGCGACGCTCTCCGCGCGCTGGAACGCCTCCACGTCCAACGCCCGGGCCAGGTCGCCCCAGTCCGGGTTGCGGGTGGTCACCAGGACATGCCCGGCGCCCTGCGGAAGGTAGTCGCGGACGTGCTCGTACTGGTCGACGTTGTCGAACACGAGGAGCCACTGCTCGGGCGGCCCGCCGTCGGGGCGGCGCTCCGGGCGGCTGAGCCGCTGCCGCACCGCCCGGGTCATCTCCGGAATGGTGGGCTGCCGGGGCAGGCCCAGCTCGGCGCCGAGGTCGGCCACCCGCACGTCGACGAACTGCGGCGGGTCCGCCTGGATCCACCAGATGACGTCGTACGCGCCGCGGAAGCGGTGCGCGTACTCGATGGCGAGCTGCGTCTTGCCGATGCCAGGGCCACCGCGCAGCGCCACCGGGACGCCGGCGCTCCCGGCGGCCTTCAGCTCCTCCCGCAGCCGGCGCAGCAGATCCTCCCGCCCGGTGAAGCGGAGGTTGCGGCTGGGCGGGTTGAACACCGTCGCCCGGGTGCCCGGGTACCGGGCGGCGCGCACGTCCGGGCGCGCCTGCCCCGGCGGCAGCGCCGCCCCGAGCAGCTGCAGCAGGCGGTCGACGGCCTCGTCGACGGCCAGCTCGTGCAGCGACACCCAGCTGCCGATCGGCGCGTCCGGCGACGGCGTGGTGGCGTCCACGTACACGGTCAGCGCCGTGCCGGCGCGGCGCGGATCCACCGGATCACCGTGTGCCAGCCGGTAGGCCCGGGAAACCAGGGTGACGTCGCGGGTCACGGTGCCCGGCCGCGCCGGCACCGGTTCGTCCGCCGTGGCCACCGCCACCCGCAGGTCGACGGCGGTGAGGACGGCCTGCGCCCACTCCGCCCAGGCGGTGTCCTCCGGCGCGTGCCGCAGGACGACCATCTCGTCGGCGACGGCGGGCTTGCGCTCGAAGCGGGCGACGGTGCGGCGGCGCAGCGCCTCGTCCATCCGCGGCAGCGAGCTGATCCGACCGCCGGTGACGTGCCCGGTCAGCGTCTCGTACGCCGACAGCAGGGTGGTCCGGCCGCCGGGGATGTCGCCGAAGGTGGCAAGCGTCTCCTCGTAGGCGTAGTAGGCCCGGTAGGGCACCTCGACGGTGAGCCAGTACTCCCGCCGCTCGGCGTCGGTCATCCCGCCCGGCAGGCCGGCGAAGCGCTGCATCGCCACCGCCCGGCCGGCGTCCGCCTTGCCCTTCTCCCCCTCGTCCACCCGCATCGGCACCGGCAGCACCCGCCGCGCCCGGCGCCCCTCGTAGCCGCGGACCCGGGCGGCGACCGTGGCCGCCCCGTCGATGCCCTGGTCGCTCAGGGTGAAGCAGTCGACCAGCACGTCCGGCAGGTGGATGGTGCAGATCTCGGCGACGTCGCTGATGCCGGTGCGGCTGTCGATGAGCGTCCAGTCGTAGTGCCGCTTCATGTCCTCGCGCAGCGCGTCGAAGAAGAGCGCCCCGCCCAGCCGGTTGTAGAAGTTGTCCCAGTTGAGACTTGTGACGCTGGTGGCGTAGTCCGGGTTGTGCCGGCCGGCGAGCAGCAGGTCCAGGCTGCCGCCGCCGGGGAACTCCCAGTTCACGGAGAAGGCGTACTTCTGCACCTTGGCCAGGTGGCGGTGCCAGTCGCTGGGCCGGGACTCCGCCGTCTCGGCCCGCCCGGCGGCCTCGGCCTCCCGGCGGCGTTTCAAATTCGCCCACTCGTACTCCAGGATCAGGTCCATCACGCCGCCGGTGGAGGCGACCTGCTCCGGGTCGAGGAACGGGGCGAGGAACCGGTGCAGGCCCGGTGATTCCAGGTCCCAGTCGGCGACGAGGACCCGCTGGCCGTTCGCGGCGAGAATCCAGGCCGTGTTCGCCAGGGCCATCGTCCGCCCGGTGCCGCCCTTGTAGGAGTAGAAGGTGACCACCTGACCGTCGCGCTGTCTCGTCATCGGTCTCCCCCTCGTCGCCGCTTGTCGGATGGGTCGGTCGGGCGCAGGCTCGGTCGCGGCGCGGCCGGGCCGTCCTGCGGGTAGAGCGGGCCGTGCCGGAGGAACTGCTTGCGCGCCTCGATGACCGCCAGCGGCGCGCAGCGCTCGAACTCGTCCACGTCGTGCACCGGCCGCACGTCCGGGAAACGCCCCTCGCGTAGTACGCCGTCGATCTCGTCGGCCGCGGTGTCGGGGCCGCCGACGACCAGCGGCACCACCCAGCGGGGCAGGCCGGCGACCGCCGCCCGGACCGCGGCCACGCCCAGGCCGGCGTCGATGAGCAGGACCGTCGGGCTGTCCGGGGCGCGGTCGCGGGCGCCGGCGAACTCGACGACCCGGGTCGGCAGCCCGAGCCGCTGCGCGGTGGCGGCCACGTAGTCGGCGATGGCCAGCACGTGCCGCCCCGCGAAGGGCCGCCACCGACGCCCGTCCGCGGCGGCCAGGGCGGTGACGACAAGCGCCGGGTCGCCCGGGTCGTCGACCGCGGCGGCGGCGACCGGCGCGGCCCGGGAGGGCCGCAGCGGCGCGGTCTCGGCAACCGCCACGATCCGCTCGGCGAGGGCGCTGAGCACCAGGTCGTACTGCCGGCGGTAGGCGCTGAGCTTGCACAACGCCCGCAGCCCGTTCTCCGCGTACTCGGCGGGACCGCCGACCAGGTCCAGCGCCTCGGCCATCTCCGGCCGGTCGTCCCACGGCGGGAACGGGATCCACAACACCGGCAGGATGTGCCGGTCGGCCGCACCGGGCCGCAGCGGCCCGAGCCGCGACTGGAAGGCCGCCCGCTCCCCGACCGCCCAGGCGTTGCTGAAGTAGTTCGGTGAGTACAACGGGACGAACACGTGGGCGACGCTGAGCGCGTCGGTGAGCGACTGTCGCAGGTCGGCGCCGGGCGCGACGAGCCCGTCGAAGAACCCGATGTCCAGGTCGCCCTGCCGGGCACCGCGCTGCACGGCGGCGTGCAGGTCCTGGAAGAAGCGGGTGACCCAGTAGTCGGTGTCCGGCCGGGCCGCCGCCGACAGCGGCACCGAGTGGGCGTAGCTCAGGAAGAAGTACGTCTCCCGGCCGGAGCGCGAGGTGTCAGTCCAGCTCATCGCCGCCCTCCTCGAACCCGTCGCCGAGCTCCTCGATCTGCGACACGTACGGCTCGACCCAGTGCGTGTCCACCGCGCGCACCACCCGCTGCGCGAGCCGCCACACCACCGCGTCGTACGCGTCCTTGCCGTTGCGCCCGAGGCTGAGCAGCCCGTAGATGCCCTCCTGCTGGTACTGCGGGGCGATGTCCGGCGGCAGCCCGGTCGGGGAGAACAGCTGCCGCCGGCGGATCGCCTCTGGCAGCTCCCGGCGGCGACCCATCACCGACCAGTTGACCGGGATGACCGGCCGCTCCCCCGGCGTCGCCCGGGCGTCCGGCCGGCGCACCTGCCGCCGGCGGACGAACGCGTTCCACTCCCGCGCGCACCAGGCGCTGCGCAGGTACTGCGGGGAGATCAGCGGGATGAAGACCTGGCAGTGCCCGGCGGCGAAGGCCAGGTCCTCGGCCCACACCTGGCCGCCGTCGAGCACCCGGTCGAGGAACCCCGCGGTGCTGCCGGCCGGCAGGCCCAGCAGCTCCGAGACGTGGTCGGACAGGTCGACGTAGAGCTGGAAGACCTTCTGGTTGGTGTCCCGGGGCGGCTCGGCGGGCCGTTGCTTGGCGCGGGCGTAGCTGAGGAAGAACACGGGGGCGCGCGGGTCCACCCGGAAGTCTTCCTCGCTCACCCGCCGCTCCCGTCCGAAGGAGACACTGCCGCCAGATCACAGTATCGGCAGCGGCAAACATGGACGGACCCTCGCGACCGATCACGATGGACGGTCATCCAGTCGACGGCGAAGTCGACCGCCGCGCGGACCGGCAGCAGCCGGCCGGTTCCGGCGCCGACCCGGCCGCGCCGTGCCCATGGCTCGCCGTCGGCCGCCGCGCCGAGGCGCGGGAAGTCCGAGTCGTCGAGGTGCAGGGCGAGGAAGTCGAGCCGGGTCCGGCGGCCCGTGTCGTCTCTGACGTAGCAGCGGTGCGGGCGGGTCGGGCCCGGCCGGGCGAGCCGGTACTCGGCGAGGTGGAACCCGGTGCAGCTGGTGTAGTCGACGCCGAGCAGCAGCTCGAACGCGCCGGCGGCGTACAGGGCGCCGAGCGGGGACCGCTCGCCCAGATGACAGTCCAGGTCGTGCACGGCCGTCAGGTCGGCGGCGGCCGGGCCGAGGGCGGCGAACGAGGTGTGCGGGTGCCGGCTGCGCACCGCGCCGGACGTCCGCCGGACGTGCTCGGCGAACGCGCCCATGCCCTCCGCCGGGCTGGTGTCCGGGTCGAACGGCGGGATGCGATCCGCCACCTCCGCCGCCTCCCGGGCGGTCATCCCGGCGGTCGCGGCGCGGAAGGCCGGCGAGGTGATCGAGTTGCCGGCGGTGTGGGTCGGCACCACCACCGTTCCGCCCGGCCCCAGCACCTCGCACAGGGCGGCCAGCACGGTCGCCGGGCCGCCGTCGACCGGCCCGACGCGCCGCAGCGACGCGTGCACGAGAACCGTCGCGCCGGCCGGCAGGCCCAGAGCCCGCAGATCGGCGGCCAGGACGGCGCGCCCCGCGGTCATGTCCAGCTGTCCACCGTGGCGCGCATGCGCGCGGCGAACTGCTTCCCGACCGGGGTCAGCGCCCCCAGCTCCAGCAGCGCGTCGAGTGCGCCGTCGGTCCAGTCGCGGTAGCGGCGGTGGTGCGCCGCGGCCTCCGCGCCCGGCCGGCGGCGCCACACGTCGGCGACCGCCAGGTGGGCGTACGTGCCGTGCAGCACGCCCTCGACCGGGCGCGGGTCCTCCCGCCAGGGCACGGTCAGCAGCCGGGCGTCCCGCCGGTCGACCAGCTCGCACACGTCGAGCACCGCGTCGAGCTTGAGGTGCTGCACCTCGTGGACGAGCAGCACGGCTAGCTCGGCGTCGCCGGGCGGCGGCGTCACGGCGATGGCGCCGAAGGCGGACGCGGCGGCGGCGCTGCGCTGCCGGCCCCGCCGGTCGGGGCGCAGCGGCACGACGGCCCGCAGCACGGCCCGCACGCCGGGGGCGTACCCGGAGGCCTCGGTGTCGACCCTCCGGAGCGCCGCCGTGAGCTGGCCGGCCCAGCGGGCGGCGGCGCCGGCCGACAGTCGCGGGGCGACGGCCAGGTCCTGGTAGCAGTCCCGGTACGGGTCGGTGTCCTCGATGAGCGGCCACGGCTCGCCGGCCCGGCGCAGCGGTCGCCAGGTGGGCGCCGCCCCGCCGAACCGCGACGCCCCCGTGGGCCGGTGGCGGTCGTCGCGCAGCGCGGGGCCGCCGGCACCGGCTTCCCGGTCGTCGGTGCGGACGGTGACGGCCCGTCCGCCGGTCCGGACGAGGAAGCCGCCCTCCACGGCGGTGACGGCGACGCTCCCGGTCGCCTCCGGCAGCACGAGCGCGCCAAGCGTGGGCAGGCTCAGCACCCCGTCGCGGACCGGCACGTCCAGCTCGACGGGCGCGCCAGCGCGGATCGCCGCCGCCGCGGCCACCGCGGCGAGCCGACCGAGGTCGGCCAGCGCCGGCGTCTCCAGGCAGCGGTGCGCCCACCGGCGTACGAACGGGTGGGCCAGCACGTCCCGCACCGCTGCCGGTGCGGTGACGTCCAGCTCGACGAGGCGGTCCCAGGCGGGTCCGGCGACCGGGTGCCCGGCAGTCGCCGGACTGAGGGCGACCAGCAGCGCGCGGGTCTTGGCCAGATGGACCGCCGCGAGCTGGCGGGTCGAGGCGTCGGTGCCGTACCCGGTGCCGAGGTCGTCGAGCACCGCCGGATCCAGCACGTCGGACCCGAGAACGTCGTCGGCGCCGTCGTCCGGCGCATCGCCGGCGCCGGTCGGGCCGGCCGGACCCGCCGATGCCGGCGGCATCGCAGCCGCCACGCCGGCCGGGGCCGGCACGGCCGGGTCGCCGGTCACGCCGCGGATCAGGTGGATCAGGTCCGCGCAGTAGGCGGACGGGTTGTCGAAGCCGCTGCCGGTGCGGAACCGGTGGGCGAACAGCCCCCCGCCGCACTGCCGCACGACCGGGCAGGCCCGGCACGTCGCGCACAGGCCGGCCAGCCCGGCCTGCCGCACCGCGATCATCGGGTGGGCGGCGACCGCGTCCACCGGATGGTGGAAGACGTCCAGGCCGGTGGCCGGCGCCCCGTCGTACGCGGACTTGAGCGAGTCGACCTGCTCGTAGCTGCCGTCGGTCTCGATGACCGCGAGGTCGGCGGCGGCCAGCCCGACGGCTTCGGTGCGGGTCGTGCCGCCCGCCGCGGTCGCGAGCAGCGAGTCCAGCAGGCGGATCGGCACCGGACGCCCGTCGGCCGTCCAGGCCCGCTGCACGGCGAGCAGCCACTCGGCGTACGGGGTGGCGGCGCCGGCCGGGCGCGGCGGTGGGCGGTCCCAGTTGGCGTGCGGCAGGAGGAAGTCGATGTGGGGCGGCTCCTCGGCGAGCAGCGCGCGGTAGACCGTCACGGGATCGTTGGCGAGGTCGACGGTGCACAGCAGACCGGCGTAGCTCGGCCGGTACTCGGGGCGGCGCAGCAACGCGAGCGCCCGCAGCACCCGGCCGTGGCTGCTCGCGCCGTTGGCGTAGCGGCGGTGCCGGTCGTTGGCGGCCCGGTCGCCGTCGAGGGAGACGCCGACCGCGACGCCGTGGGCGACGAGCACCTCGGCGATCTCCTCGGTGAGCAGCACGCCGTTGGACTGCATGCGTAGGTCCAACCGGGTCACCGGGTCGAGCCGGCGGCGCAGCTCCGCCGCGATCGCGGCGAGCCCGGCCGCGCCGGCCAGCAGCGGTTCACCGCCGTGCAGCACCACCCGTACGGCGGAGAGCCGGTGCGCGGTGACGTGTTCCGCGATACGTCGGGCGGCGGCCGCCACCGTCCGCGGCGACATCGTGTGCGGCTGTCGGCGCCAGGACTGGTCCGGGTGCTCGTAGACGTAGCAGTGGTCGCAGGACAGGTCGCACCGGCTGACGATCTTGAGAACGTACTGACTCAGGGCGCCGACCGGTACGGGCCTCCCCGGCGTCGCGGGTTCACCGGCGTCAGATCGACGAACCGAAGGCTGCGACATCGACGCGGGCCGGCTGGTCCGCGGCGCGGGTGTCGGACAGCGCCACCCTGCGGGCGCGGGAGAGCGGAATCTTGCCGAGCGGAGTGTGCCGGAGATCGGCCAGCGGAGCGGCGGTCGTCGGCCGGCCTGCGTTGCGATCCACGTGAGTCCCCCCATCGGACTTGTGGGTCAGCGGGGGCCACCCGGGACGGCGGCCCTAGACAACTGTCGATGAGTCTACAACACGCCGAGTAGTCTCAGCGGCGCGGTACGCCATCTTCTTCAAGGGTTCTGGCCATCCAGGCCTCATTGGACAGTGCGATGAGACGTTCCGCCTCGGCCACGACCGCGTCGTCGCCGGTCCAGCCGTCCCCGTTCCGCCGGGCGCGGAGCAGCCGGACGAGCTGGTCGGCGGTGCGGGCGTACTCGATCTGCTGCTGCTCGTACTGCTGGGCCGCGCCGTATCCGACCACGGCCGTCGTCACCGTGGCGACCACGCCCACCCACACGGCGAGGCCGAGCCCGTCGCCGAGCACGCCGACCACGGCGGCGAGCACCGCGCCGGCCGCGGTCAGGCCCGTCGTGACCACCCGGATCCGGCGGGCGGCGGCGCCCGTCCGCCGGGCCTCCGGCAGGTAGTACCGCTCGACCTGCCGGTCCACCCGCTGCACCAGGTACGACGGGACGTCCGACACCGCCGGCAGCGGCCGGGCCGGCGGGGCGACGTCAACCGTGTGCCCGACCAGGTCACCGGCCTCGTCCAGGATCGCGTCCACGCGGCTCAGCAGCACCGCGTCGCGGTCCGGCCCCCGGTACGGGGCGACACCGGCCAGATGGCGGTGCACCTCGGCCTTCAGCGACTCGGCGACCGAGCGCAGCCGCGTCCAGACCTGCACCGGCTCACGGGCCGTGGACCGGGCGGCCAGCGGGACGAGGCCGAGCGCCGCGGCGGCGACGATCGCCAGCGCCCGGCTCGCCGCCAGGTGCACGGTGCCGAGCTGCGCGGCGGCGGTGCCGGCCACGGCGGCGACCACCGTCAGGCCGCCGACCAGACGACGACCCCGGACGATGCGTCGCCGCGCCGCGTCCGCCGCCCGGGACCACACACCCTGCTGCTGCCAGACCGTCTCGAGCACGGCTGGCGAATCGACGGTCGACACTCCCCGAATGGTATGGCACCGGATCCGCCGCCGGCGACGTCACCGCTCTGGCGGCTCCGGACAGCAGACCGTCAACGCGCCGGGCACCACGCGGACCTTCAGCTTCGTCACCGCACGCCGTGCGCCGCCGTCCAGCTCGTACGTCCGGGGCGCGGCGAGCTTCACCTTGACCCGGCGGCCCCGGGTGATCCGCACGAACGGCGACTCCTCGGAGCGGCCGGCCGCCATCCGGCCCAGCGTCCGTGCCCAGTCGACCGCGCCGTTCGCGGTCGACACGCCGATCTCCAGGGCGCCGTCGTCCGGCCGGGCGTCGTCGAACGCCGGGATGCCGCCGGTGATCGTGCCGACGTTGCCGAACAGCACGCAGCTCGCCTCGCCGTCGAACCACTCGGCGCCGTCGACGGTGATCCGGGTGGGGACCAGCTCGCCCCGCACGTGCCGCGACCCGGTCCACAGGTACGCGATCCGGCCGAGCCGGCCCTTGAGCTTCCGGTCGGCCTCGCGGATCAGATCGCCGTCGAAGCCGGCACCGGCCATCACCGCGAAGTGCTCGCCGTTGAGTCTCCCCAGGTCGAGCGCGCGGCGCGGGCCGTGCAGCCCGATCCGGACGGCCTCCGTCAGGTCCTCGGGAATGCCCAGGTTCGCCGCGAACAGGTTCGCCGTGCCGGCGGGCAGGATCGCCATCGCCGTGCCGGTGGCGGCGAGGGTGTCGGCGCAGCGTTGCACCATCCCGTCCCCACCCCACACGAAGATCAGGTCGGCGTCCTTCTTCAGTGCCTTGCGCACCTTCTGTGGCGCCTTGCGGCTCTTCGGCACCTCGTACCAGATCAGGTCCTCGACGCCCGCCGCGACCAGCTCGGTGCGCAGCGCGTCCAGGCCGCCGCCGAGGGTCTTCTTCCGGTGCGCGACGACCGCGACGGTGCCGACCCGGGTCGGCACGGCCGTCCCGCGCTCCGCTGTGCTCGTGCTCATGTCCCGGTGTTACCCAACCGGCGTCGCTCCCACGCTGGCGGCGCGTTCGCCCCTCCCCGCTCGTCCGCAGCCTGGCGCCCACCGCTCGCGGAGGCGGTGACCGGGCAGAGTCGACAGCACCCGCCGGACGCTGGCAAGGTGGCGGCAGTGCGCCTGAAGCGGCCCGGCAGCGGGGAGGCCAGGAATTGATCGCTCGACCGGGGCCGAGGCGGGAAACAAGCTTCCAGAGCGACCGGTTCACGTCCTGGCGGCAGGTCCAGAGCGGCCTCTGGCTACCGCACGACGCACGCTCCCGGCCCCCTGCCGTCGAGCAGCGCGGTGACCAGGACGAGCCGTCCCGACCGGCGGATGACCGTGGCGATCCGGCTGGTGCCCGTACCAGGTCGGAGAGGGACGCACTTCCGGGCCCCGCGCTCGTCCGGAGGCGACAGCGCGACGGTGGCCGTCAACGCACCATAGCGAAGCGACAGCTGGTCGCCCTGGCACTGCTGCTGTTGGTGACCGCCACCGCGAGCGGTGTCGGCTACGGGAGAGTGGCCTACCGGTCCGCACCGATCCAGGAGAACAGTGGTAGTCCGACCTACGTCGCCGACGTCCCGGCAAAGATCGAGTCGCTCTCCTTCGACGTGGCCGTAGGTGACACGATCACCACCACAACCATCACGTTGACCCTCGCCGGCTGGTCGCCGGGTGAGCCGCTCACCCTCACTTCACCTACCGGGGACAAGGTTGACGTCGTCAGGTTGAACGCGCGGGCGGACGACGGCAGGTCGATCGGTTCCGACGGCTGGCGACATGTCGGTACGCCCGGACTCGGCGAGCGGGACGAGTCACATCTCGTACTCGTCCCCCAGGCGCTGCCGGCACCGTCCCAGGTCTCGGTCAGCCTCCGCAACGGCAGCCTGTCCCACTCCAGTCAGTACAAGTTCGTACGCACAGCGCGTATCGACGTCGCCGGCGAGCGCGGATCCGCGACCTCCGCTGACGGCACCGTCTCCGTTCACACGGGCGCCTACAAGGTGGACCGCTTCGAGACGGACGGCGTGAGCCGGCCGGGCGAGTCCGAAGGATCGATCACCAGGTACTCGCTGACCTCGTCTCAGGTGCCCGGGGCCAACGAGGACCGGCTTCCCGTACCCGCGGTGTCGATCGACCTCGTGGACGTGGAGCGGGAGCGTACGCGGGAGCCGGACCTGCTCGTCCTCGGCGCGGTCCTCGGTATGGCGGGAGCGCTGGTCATCGAGATCCTGCTGACCACGGCCTACCTGAGCACGTCGAGAGCGTCAGCCGCGCGCGACCCGTGACGGCGGCCGGGGGCCGTCCCGTCATCGCACCGCGCACAGATCGCCGGCGCCGATGCGGGCGATGGTGTCCCTCGGGCCGAGGCCCGAGGCGAAGCCCCTGACCGAGTGCTCCCCGACCGCGTCGGTCTCCACCCACCATTCGGGACCGAGGCTGGTCTCCGTCAGAACGAAGGTCCGGCCGTACAGTTCGCGAGCCCTCGCCACGGTGTCGCCGAGGCGCAGTCCCTGGTCCGTCGACGCCTTCCCAACGTCCCGGGCGACCGGGGTGATCGGATCATCAGCCCGGGGACCGAAGAGGTAACCGGCCAGCCCACGGTCGTTGAAGACGAGCACCACTCCGTCCCAGGCAAGGATCCTCGACGTCGCGGAGCTTTCGCAGACCATCTCGTGGGCCTCCTCCGGACCCCAGCGCTCACGCAACCGCCCGCTGGCCTGCTCGATGGGGTCGCCGAACTCGACGAGCGAGAATCCGTCACCGCTCAGCGTCAACCGGTCCCGGTCGGCGGGCTCCTCGTCACCTTGCGGCAGCGAACAGCCGGAACCGGTCAGGACCAGGAAGATCAGGAGGGCAGCGGCTGCGGCCCGCGTACGTCGTCGAGCACCAGCCTCATTCATCGATGTGCCTCCTCGGCACGGCACGAGGATCCGGATACCTCAGTCTATGGACGGCGCGCGGCGGCAGCTCCACGGCGGAGCCTGACCAGGGGAGGCGGTACGGTCTGCCGCATGGTTGCTGACCGCTCGCTCGGCCGCCCGTTCTGGACGTTCTGGACCGCCGCCGCCCTGGCCAACCTGGGCGACGGTATCCGGGTGGCGGCGTTCCCCCTGCTGGCCGCCGCGCTCAGCGACGACCCGGTCGCCGTGGCGGCGGTCGCCGCCGCGCAGTTCCTACCCTGGCTGGTCACCGGTCTGCTCGCCGGTGCGCTGGCCGACCGGCGGGGCGCCCGTACGGTCATCGCCACCGCCGACGCCGGGCGCGTGCTGGTCCTGGCGACGCTGGCCGTGGCGGTGGCGACGGGCTGGGCGACTATCGCCCTGGTGGTGGCGGCGTCCTTCCTGCTCGGCGTCGGCGAGACGCTGCGCGACACCGCCGCGCAGACCGCCGTGCCGCGGCTCGTCCGCGACGAGCACCTGGAGCGGGCCAACGGACGCCTGGTGGCCGGGGAGATCGTCGGCAACGAGTTCGTCGGCCCGCCGGTCGGGGCGCTGCTGTTCGTCGTCGGTGCCGCGCTGCCGTTCGCGGTCAACGGTGCCGCCCTCGCCCTCGCGGTGATGCTCGTGCTGTCGCTGCCGCTGAGCCTGGCCCGACCGCCGGTCCGCAACGCCGGGACCGAGGCCGGCGGGACCGGCGCCGGCGGGGGTGTCCTGGCCGGGCTGCGGTGGCTCGTCCGGCAACGGGTGCTGCGTACGCTCGTGGTCGTCGGCGCGGCGATCGCCGCCGCGGACACGGCGTGGTTCGCGATCTTCGTCCTGTACGCACGGGAGAGCCTGGGCCTGGGCGCGCTCGGTTTCGGCCTGCTCCTGGCGACCGGCGCGGGTGGCGGGCTGGCGGGTTCGCTCCTCGCCGGCCGGGTGCTCGGGCGGTTCCGGCACCGCGACGTGCTCGCCGTCACGCTGGCGCTCACCGGCGGCGTGCCCGTCCTGCTGGTCGTCGCCCCGAACCGCGTCGCGGCCGTCGTGGTGGTGGTCCTGACCAGCGCGTCGTTCGCCGTCCTCAACGTCGCCGCGCTGTCGCTGCGCCACCGGCTCGTACCCGAGGGCCTGCTCGGCCGGGTCGTGGCCGCCTCCCGCACGCTCACCTACAGCTGCACGGCGCTGGGCGCCCTGGCCGGCGGCGCCCTCGCCGCCCAGGCCGGGCTGGTCGCGCCGTTCCTGCTCAGCGGCGCGGTCGCGGTGGTGGCGACCGCCGGCTGGTGGGTGGCGTCGCGGCCGTCCACCGCCGGCTGACCGGGGCGCCGGCGGCCCGGCGCCCCGCACGACCGTCAGAGGGTACGGGCGAGCCGCTCGGCGAGGATCCGCGTGAACCGCGACGGATCGGCCAGTTCGCCGCCCTCGGCCAGCAGCGCCATCCCGTACAGCAGCTCGGCGGTCTCCCGCAGCGACTCCTCGGTGCCCCCCTGCTCGCGGGCCTTGCGCAGTCCGCTGACCAGCGGATGCGTGGGGTTCAGCTCCAGGATCCGCTTGACCTGCGGCACCTCGTGGCCCATCGCCCGGTACATCTTCTCCAGGGTGGGCGTGAGGTCGGTGGCGTCACCGACGACACAGGCCGGGGAGGTGGTCAGCCGGGACGACAGGCGGACCTCCTTCACCTGGTCGGCGAGGGCGGTGCCCAGCCAGGTCAGCAGGTCGGCGTAGTCCGCGCGCTGCCGCTCCCGCTCGGCCTCGGCCGCCGTGCGCTCCTCCTCGGTGTCCAGGTCGACCTGGCCCTTGGCGATGGAGCGCAGGGTCTTCCCGTCGTACTGGCCGACGCGGTCGACCCACACCTCGTCGACCGGGTCGGTGAGCAGCAGCACCTCGAAGCCCCTGGCGCGGAACGCCTCCATGTGCGGCGAGTTCTCGATGGTCGGGCGGGACTCGCCGGTGGCGTAGTAGATGTCGGTCTGGCCGTCCTTCATCCGGCTGACGTACCCGGCGAGGTCGGTCGGTTCGGCGGCGTCGTGGGTGGAGGCGGCGGAGATGATCTCCAGCAGGGTGTCCCGGTTCTCCGTGTCGTCGATCAGGCCCTCCTTGACCGCGGCGCCGAACTCGGCCCAGAAGGTGCGGTACCGCTCCGGCTGGTTGGCCTTGAGTTCCTTGACGGTGGCGAGGACCTTCTTCACCAGCCGGCGGCGGACCACCTGGATCTGCCGGTCCTGCTGCAGGATCTCCCGGGAGATGTTGAGTGACAGGTCGTGCGCGTCCACCACGCCCTTGACGAAGCGGAGGTACGACGGCATCAGCGCCTCGCAGTCGTCCATGATGAAGACGCGCTTGACGTAGAGCTGCACGCCGCGGCGGCCCTGCGGGGAGAAGAGGTCCAGCGGGGCGTGGGCGGGCAGGAAGAGCAGCGCCTCGTACTCGAAGGTGCCCTCGCCACGCATGTGCACGACCTCGAGCGGGTCGGCCCAGTCGTGGCTGACGTGCTTGTAGAACTCGTGGTACTCGGCCGGCTCGACCTCGTCGCGGGGCCGCGCCCACAGCGCCTTCATCGAGTTGAGGGTCTGCACCTCGCTCGTGGGCTCGCCGCCGTCGGCGCCGGGCCGCTCGACGGCCATCCGGATCGGGTGGGCGATGAAGTCGGAGTACCGCTTGACGATCTGCCGGATCGTCCACTCGGCGGTGTAGTCGTTCAGGTTGTCCTCGGTGTCGGTCGGCTTGAGGTGCAGCGTGACGGCGGTGCCCTGCGGCGCGTCCGCGGCCGGGGCGATCGTGTACGTGCCCTCGCCGGTCGACTCCCAGCGGGTGCCGCCGCTCTCCCCCGCCCTGCGGGTGACCAGCTCGACCCGGTCGGCGACCATGAACGCCGCGTAGAAGCCCACCCCGAACTGCCCGATCAGCTCCTGCGACGCCCCCGCGTCGGTGGACTCGCGCAGCTTGCGCAGCAGTTCGGCGGTGCCGGACTTGGCGATCGTGCCGATCACCTGGACGACCTCGTCGCGGGACATGCCGATGCCGTTGTCCCGCACGGTCAGCGTGCGCGCGGCCCGGTCGACCTCGATCGCGATGTGCAGGTCCGACGTGTCGACCTGGAGATCCTTGTCGACCAGCGACGCCAGGCGCAGCTTGTCCAGCGCGTCCGAGGCGTTCGAGATCAGCTCCCGCAGGAAGACGTCCTTGTTCGAGTAGATCGAGTGGACCATCAGCTGGAGCAGCTGACGGGCCTCCGCCTGGAACTCCAACGTCTCGGTGCTCACACCGTGTCCTTTCGTCCGCGCAGCCGGTGCCGGGGCGCGCCGACCCGGGCCGGCGCGTTCCGAAGAGGTTCGCCGAAAGGATACGAGCACCTCACGGAGGGCGACCCGACACCCGCGCCCTCACACCGCCAGGGCGGCCCGGACCGCGGCGCCCGCGCCGGCGCCGGCGTCCCCGGCCGACGTCACCCGCCCCGATTCCAGGACGTGGTAGCGGTCGGCCACCCGCAGCGCGAAACCCAGGTGCTGCTCGACCAGCAGCACGCTGATGCCGGCCTGCCGGGTGAGCCCGACGATCCGGTCCTGGATCTCGGTCACCACGGACGGCTGGATGCCCTCCGTCGGCTCGTCGAGCATCAGCAGCCGGGGCCGGGTGATCAGAGCCCGGGCCAGGGCGAGTTGCTGCCGCTGCCCGCCGGAGAGCAGGCCGGCGCGCCGCCGCAGCAGCGGCCGCAACGCGGGAAAGAGGTCCAGCGCGTCGGCGGTGGCCGCAGCGCCGTCACGCCGCCCGTCGGCCACCAGTCGCAGGTTCTCCCCCGCCGTCAGGTGCGGGAAACACTGCTGCCCCTGCGGCACGTACGCCAGCCCGCGCGCCACCCGCTGGTGCGGGGCGAGCCGGGTGACGTCCTCGCCGTCCAGCTCGACGGTGCCGGCGTGCGGACGCAGCAGCCCGGCGGCCACCCGCAGCAGGGTGCTCTTGCCGGCCCCGTTGTGACCGAGCACGGCGACCACGCCGTCGGTGGGCACCGCCAGGTCGACGCCGTGCAGCACCCGGCTGCGGCCGTACCCGGCGGACACCCCGCACAGTGCCAGCATCACGCCTCGCCTCCGCTCGAACCGCTGTCGACCGGGTGGCCGAGGTAGACCTCCTGCACCCGGGGGTCGGCCTGCACCTGCGCCACGGTGCCCTCGCTGAGCACCCGGCCGGCGTGCAGCACGGTGACCGTCCGGGCGAAGCGGCGCAGGAAGTCCATGTCGTGCTCGATCACCACCACCGTGCGGTCGCGGCTCACCGTCTCCAGCAGGGCGCCGGTGGCGTCGCGCTCCTCGTGGCTCATCCCGGCGACCGGCTCGTCCAGGAGCAGCAGCTTCGCGTCCTGCACCAGCAGCATCCCGATCTCCAGCCACTGCTTCTGGCCGTGGGCGAGGGTGCCGGCGAGCCGGTCGGCATGGCCGGCCAACCCGACGGTGTCCAGCGCCGCGGCCACCTCGTCCGGCACCCCGCGCCGCCGCCGGGCCAGGGTCGCCCAGCTCCGCCGCGCTCCGGCCGCGATGTCGAGGTTCTGCAGGACGGACAGCTCCTCGAAGACCGACGCGGTCTGGAAGGTCCGGCCCACCCCGAGGCGGCTGATCCGGTGCACCGGCCGGCCGAGCAGCTCGTGTACGCCGAAACGCACCGAGCCGGTGGCCCGGACCAGCCCGGTGACCGCGTCCACCAGGGTGGTCTTGCCCGCGCCGTTGGGGCCGATGAGGAACCGGATGTCCCCGGGCGGCACGTCCAGGCTCACCCCGTCGACGGCGGTGAAGCCGTCGAAGCTGACCCGCAGGTCGCGGATCACCAGCCCGTCCGGCCCGCTCACGCCGCCGCCTCCGTCCGGCGCCGGCGCAGCCGGGTCAGTGGACCGCCGCCGGTGCCGCGCCGGCGGCTGAACAGCGCCGCCAGGCCGCCCGGAAGGAACGCCACGACCAGCACGAACAGGCCGCCCTGCAGGTACGTCCAGGTGCCCGGGAACCGCTCGGACAGGGCGGTCCGCGCCCACGCCACCGCGACCGCGCCGAGCACCGGGCCCAGCAGGGTAGCCCGGCCTCCGACGGCGACGCCGATGACGAACTCGATGGACGGGACGATCCCGATCAACGCCGGCGAGATGATGCCGACCGCCGGGACGAACAGCGCCCCGGCCAGGCCGGCCATGCCGGCGGCGGTCACGTAGGCGACCAGCTTGACGCTGGCCGGGTCGTAGCCGAGGAAGCGGACCCGCTCCTCGCCGTCGCGGACCGCGACCAGAAGTTCGCCGTAGCGGCTCTGGATCAGCTGACGGGCCAGCCACAGCAGCGCCAGCAGGGCGGCGGCGATGAGGAAGTAGACCGTCCGCTGGTTGACCGGGTCGTCCAGGTCGTAGCCGAAGAAGCCCTGGATGTCGGTGAGCCCGTTGGTGCCTCCCGTGGTGCCCTGCTGGCCGATCAGCAGGATCACCATGGCGGCGGCCAGGGCCTGGCTGAGGATGGCGAAGTACGCGCCGCGTACCCGCCGCCGGAACACCAGCGACCCGAGCCCGAAGGCGACCGCCATCGGCAGCAGCACCGTCGCCGGCAGGGCGAACCAGGGGCTGGCGAACGGACGCCACCACAGCGGCAGCTCGTCGAGTTGCCCGTACAGCCGCATGAAGTCGGGCATCTGGCCCGGACCCGCGTCGGCGAGCTTGAGGTGCATGGCCATCGCGTAGCCGCCGAGTCCGAAGAAGACGCCCTGGCCGAGGGTGAGCAGGCCGCCGCGGCCCCAGGCGATGCCGATGCCGATCGCCACCATGGCCAGGCACAGGTACTTGGCCAGCAGCGACAGCCGGAAGTCGGACAGCACCAGCGGCGCGGCGGCGAACAGCAGGACGGCGCCGAGCGCGAACCCGACGGCGGTCCGCAGCCGGCCGGCGCGGCGGCCGCGGCCGGGGCGTGGGCCGGCGGCCGGGGCGGGGTCGACGGCGGTGGTGGCGGGCGGTCCGGCGAGGGCGGTCATGCCAGGCTCCTGGTACGCAGGGTGAACAGGCCCTGGGGCCGCCACTGGAGGAACGCGACGATGGCGATGAACACCATCACCTTGGCGACGCTCAGCGTGGTGAGGTACTCGCCGGTGGCCTGGAGGACGCCGAGCGCGAACGCCACGATCACGCTGCCCTTGAGCTGGCCGATCCCGCCGACCACGACGACCAGGAAGGCGTCGATGATGAGGTTGGTGCCCATGGTGGGCCCGATCGGGCCGAGCAGGGTGAGCGCGACGCCGGCGACACCGGCCAGGCCGGAGCCGACGAAGAAGGTGATCCGGTCCACCCGGGCGGTGGGGATGCCGGAGACGGCGGCGAGGTCCCGGTTCTGCACGACGGCACGGATCCGCCGGCCGAGCGGGGTCAGCCGCAGCGCCAGGGTCAGCGCCGCCACGGCGGCCAGCGCCAGGACGAGGATGAACAGACGGTTGTTCGCGACGGTCACCCCGCCGGGCAGCGCGACGTTGCCGGTGAGCGGCTCCGGTGCGCGGGTCTGCACGTTGGGGCTGCCGAAGACGTCCCGGGCGAGTTGCTGGAGGATCAGCGACACGCCCCAGGTGACCAGCAGGGTGTCCAGCGGGCGGGCGTAGAGCCGGCGGATCAGCAGCGCCTCCAGCAGCACGCCCATCGCGCCGGCCACCACGAACGCGACCGGCAGCGCGACCAGCAGCGACCATCCGGCGCCGGTGATGGTCTGCTGCAGGACGTAGGTGGTGTAGGCGCCGGCCATGATGAACTCGCCGTGGGCCATGTTGATCACGTTCATCTGGCCGAAGGTCAGCGCGAGGCCGAGCGCGATGAGCAGCAGCACCGCGCCGATGCTGATGCCGGTGAAGAGTTGACCGAAGAGGACTGTCACGGTGCGTACTCCGAACGGGTGGGGTGGCCCGGGCGGCAGGGCCGCCGCCCGGGCCACGTCGGTCAGCTCAGGCCGCTCGCCCAGGGGTAGCTCTTGAGGTACGGGTCCGGCTCGATCGGCTGGCCGGAGTTCCACACCTCGGTGATCAGCCCGTCCGCGCCGATCCTGCCGATCCGGGCGGTCTTGGCGATGTGCTGGGTGGTGCCGTCGACGGTGACCAGGCCCTCCGGCGCCTCGAAGGTGATGCCGTCGGCGGCGGCGCGCACCTTCTCCACGTCGAAGCTGCCGGCCTTCTCGACCATCGCCTTCCACAGGTGGACCGAGACGTACGCGGCCTCCATCGGGTCGCTGGTCGGCTTGTCCGCGCCGTACTTCGCCTTGTACGCGGTCACGAACTTCTCGTTCGCCGCGCCCGGCGTGGTCTGGTAGTAGTTCCAGGCGGTCAGCTGGTCCTTGAGGTACTGCGTGCCGATGCCCTTGACCTCCTCCTCGGCGATCGACACCGAGACCACCGGCAGGCTGGCGGCGGTGAGCCCGGCGGAGGTGTACTCCTTGAAGAAGGCGACGTTGCTGTCCCCGTTCAGCGTGTTGAAGACGGCGTTCGCGCCGGACGATTTCACCTTGTTGACGATCGTGCCGAACTCGGTGGACCCGAGGGGGGCGTAGTCCTCCCCGGAGACGGTCATTCCGTTCGCTTGCGCGTACGCCTTGATGATTTTGTTGGCCGTTCGCGGGAAGACGTAGTCGCTGCCCACGAGGTAGACCGACTTCACGCCCTGAGCCTTGAGATAGTCGAGCCCGGGAACGATCTGCTGGTTGGTGGTCGCGCCCGTGTAGAAGATGTACGGCGACTGTTCCAGGCCCTCGTACTGGACGGGATAGAACAGCAGTGCCTTGTTCTTCTCGAAGACCGGCTTGACCGCCTTGCGGCTGGCCGAGGTCCAGCAGCCGAAGACCGCGGCGACCCGGTCCTGGCTGATCAGTTTCTCCGCCTTCTCCGCGAAGGTGGGCCAGTCCGAGGCGCCGTCCTCGCCGACCGGCTCGATCTTCTTGCCGAGTACCCCGCCGGCGGCGTTGATCTCCCCGACGGCGAGCAGGATCGCGTCTCGGACGGTGACCTCGCTGATCGCCATGGTGCCGGAGAGCGAGTTGAGCAGTCCGACCTTCACCGTGTCGCCGGAGACGTCGGCGCTGACGCCCGCGGCGGTGTCGGTGTCGGTGGTCTTGCTGCCGCACGCGGCCAAGGCGGCCGCGACGACCAGGGTCGTGGCACCCGCCAGGATGCGGCCCCGGATCAATGACATCTGTTCTCCCTGCGCTGTGCGTGGAGCAGCGGTCGTGTCAGGTCATGTCGACGTCGGTGTCGCGGTGCGGTCCCGGATGACGTCGGCGGCGGCCGGACGGCGGGTGGACGCCGGCCGGATCCGCGAATTGGTTGTCGGGCAGGGAAAGCTTCGATCCGCTTCGTTGCGCGGACGTTTCCTGCGCCTCAATAGACTGTTTCCGGCCCGCCTGAGCGGAGGCATGAAAAATGCCGGCCACGCGCCGCCGGAAAATCGGCGACAGGCACCGGCACACAATTATCTGAGGCCCCGGCGGGCAATTGGCCGCCTCCGGGGCAGGCGTTCACGACATCCGGGTCCACCCTGGATACTTCACGCAGGAAGCATCTTAGGCGGCCAGCCCGGCCGGCTGTCAAGGTCGCCCTACAACTCCGTCCGGACGGCGAACTCCAACCCGTCGGCCTCGGCCAGGTAGATGCGCTGGCGCACGTGCCGGCGCCGCAGGCGCAACTCGCCGCGCGGCCCGTCGTACGTGACCACGTCGGCCGCCGCCTCCACCCCGCGCACGTCCAGCGTGCCGGCTTTGCCGATCAGCGCGGCGAGCAGCATGACGCCCTCGTAGCAGGACTCCCCCAGGCTGCCCAGCGGCGGCGCCTCCACCCCGAAGCGGCGCGCGAAGGCGCCGTGGAAGTCCAGGCTCTCCGGGGTCACCAGGCCGGCGAAGAAGCCCGCCGTGCTGTACAGGTTGGCGGTGGCGCTCACCCCGCTGGCCAGCAACATGTTCTCGTCCATCAGCGTGCTCAGCCGCAGGCACCGCTGGTCCAGCCCGGCCCGGGCGAACGCCCGGTTGAAGCGCACCGCGTCCGCGCCGACAAGCAGCATCAGCACCGCGTCGGCCTCGGTGCGTTCGATCCGGCGCAGCGCCTCGGCGAACGCGTGCGTCTCCAGCGGCAGGAAGTGCTGCCCGACCACCCGGGCTCCGCAGCGCCGGGCGTACCGCCGGGCGGCGAGCCCGGTCCGGCGCGGCCACACGTAGTCGTTGCCCACCACGAACCACCGCCGCATCCCCAGCTCAGCGGAGAGCAGCCGCATCGCCGGCCAGAGCTGCGCGTCCGGCGTCTCGCTGGTGAGGAACACCCCCTCGGTGCGCTCCCCGCCCTCGTACAGGGCGGTGTACACGTACGGCACCCGGTGCGCGACGCGCGGCGCCACCGCCTGCCGCACCGAGGAGATGTGCCAGCCGGTCACCCCCTGCACGGCGCCCATCGAGACCAGCGCGTCCACCTCGGCAGCCACCTCCGCCGGCGGTGCCCCGCCGTCGACCGGCACCAGCCGCAGCTCCCGGCCCAGCACCCCACCCCGGCGGTTGACCTCCTCCACCGCGAGCTGCGCGCACAGCTCGCAGCTCGGCCCGAACATGCCGGCCGGCCCGCGCATCGGGTAGACCAGCGCGACGCTGACCACGTCCCGGTCGACGGTGAGCCAGGGCGCCCCGGCGGTGAGGCGCTCCCCCGCCGGTGGACGCCCGGACCCCGGGACCGGCACGGACATGAACACATGGTGGCCGTACCCGCTCCGCGCCCGCCAGCGCTCCCCACCCAGCGGGACGACTCGGTACGATGGCGGAGCCACCGCCAGGCGGGAGTGCCATGCCAGACCTTCCCGGGACGCCAACCGACCTGCTTCCCCTGCTCACCCGCGCCGAACGCCTGCTGTCCCGCCGTGTCGGCGCGGTCCTCGCCGCCGAGTCGCTCAGCATCGAGGCGTGGCGGGTGCTCGGCCTGCTCGCCGACGGGCTCGGGCACCCGATGACCGAGGTGGCCGCCGAGGCGTCCCTGCCGCCGGGCACCCTGACCAAGCTGGTCGACCAGCTCGTCGACCGCAATCTGGTCTTCCGCCGCGTCGATCCGGTCGACCGGCGGCGCATCCGGGCGTACCTCACCGAGCGCGGCCGGCGCGAGCACGCACGGCTGGACGCGGCGGTCCGCGCGGAGCTCGCCGCGCTGACCACATCGGACGACGCCGGCCTGGCCCGGCAGCTCGACGACCTGATCGGCCGGCTCGACCCGCACCGCCGCAGCGCACCCGTGCCCACCTGACGGTTCACGCCGCGGCGGCGTGCTCCACCAGCGTCAGGTGGCGGCGCAGCGTGTGCGCGTCCGGGGCGGTCGCGGTCCACAGCGTCGCCGCGCCGCCGGCCAGCGGCAGGCGGGCGGCAGTCCCGCCGGCCGTCACCCGGGGCGGCTCGACCGGCCGCGCCGGGTCGAGCACCAGCAGCGAGCCGGTCGCGGATGCGCCGCCGAGCACGGCCGGCCCCGCCCAGCCAGGCGCGCCCGGCCCGACCGACAGCGCCTGTCGCAGCAGCGGCCGGCCCCCGTGGTCGACGCTGGTGTGCACCACCGCGTCGCCGGGCAGTTCGCCGTGCCGGCCGCAGACCAGCTCGTCGCGCCAGTACAGGGTGCCCCCGTCGGCGACCGCCACCCGGGACTCGGACACGTGCCCGCAACCGGCGGCGGCCACCAGTTGCTCCGGCAGCCAGTGCAGGACCGCGCCGGCCGCCACCGACGCCCGCACCAGCAACCGGGACGTCGCGCCGGGCCGGCCGGGCAGCGCGACGGACGCGGCGACGGTGTGCACGCGTACCGCCGCACCGGCCGCCACCTCGACGTCCAGCCGCAGGTCGTCCCCGGCGAGCGGCCCGGCCGCTCCGCCCACGACGTACACCGTGACCCCGTGCGGCGTCCGCACCTGACGCAGCAGCAGCGGGCTCTCCCCGCGCAGCTCGGCGAGGACCGTGCGGCCGTGCCGGTCGACGCGGGCCACCAGCCGGGCGGCGGCCCGCATCACGCGGACCCGGCGGGGACGCGGTGGTGGGCGGCCAGCTCGTGCCGGATCCAGTCGGCCACCGGGCTCGCCGTCCGGTCCGCCACGATGGAGAGGAACACCGTCGGCAGGTCGCCCCGGCGGGCCCGGGCGTCGCGATCCATCACCGACAGGTCCGCCCCCACCATCGGGGCCAGGTCGGTCTTGTTGATCACGAGGAGGTCGGCGGCGGTCACCCCGGGCCCGCCCTTGCGGGGCACCTTGTCCCCGCCGGCCACGTCGACCACGAAGATCTGCCGGTCCACCAGGCCCCGGCTGAACGTGGCGGTCAGGTTGTCCCCGCCGCTCTCCACAAGCACCAGATCCAGCGGGCCGACCGCCTCGGCCAGCTCGTCGACCGCGTCCAGGTTCGCACCGATGTCGTCGCGGATCGCCGTGTGCGGGCAGCATCCGGTCTCCACCGCGCGGATCCGCGCCGGGTCCAGGACCCCGGCCCGCCGGAGAAAATCGGCGTCCTCGGTCGTGTAGATGTCGTTGGTGACCACGCCGAGGCGCAGCTCACCGGCGAAGGCCCGGCAGAGCGCCGCGACCAGGGCGGTCTTGCCGGAGCCGACCGGGCCGCCGATGCCGACCCGCAGGGCGCGGCCGGCGGGCGCGAGCGGCACGTGCGGGTCGACGCCGGGCTCGGGGTGGGTGTGTGGAACGGACTCGTCGTGCGCGATCTCAGGACGCAAAGAGACGCACCTCCCAGGTGGCGTGGTCTTCGGCATGGATGTCGGACAGGGGCGCGGCAGCGGCCGGCAACGCCTCCGGTGGGCCGTCGGCGGCGGCCACCGCGGTGGCGGCGGTGGCGTCGCACGCGCCGGCCAGGTCGGCCAGCAGCGCGTGGACGTGGTACGGGTCGAGGCCGAGCAGCCGGAGCCCGGCGCTGGCCGCGCCGGTGACCGTGCCGTACGCGGCGACGAGCGCGGTGTCCCCCGGGTCGAGCCCGGCGGCGGCCCCGACCAGCCCGAGCACCAGCGGCTGGTGGGGACCCTCGCCCGGATCGGGCAGGCCGGCGAACGGGCCGCCCGGCCAGACCCGGCGCCCGGCCCGCAGCAACGCCCGGCCCTGACGGCGGGAGACCGCCCGCAGGGCCGACGCGGCGGTACGCGCGTCCAGCTCGGCGTCGAGCCGGGCCAGCACGGCATCCCTGCGGCCGGCCGGGGCGGCCCGGTGCGCCGCCGCCGCGAACGCCGCGCCGACCAGCCCCGCCGTGGCCAAACGGCCACGCAGGAACGCCCCGAGCGTCCCGAGGTCGGTGACCCGGCCGGCCGCCACGGCCGCCTCCAGGCCACCGGAGTGGGCGTGCGCCCCGGCGGGAAACCGCCCGTCGGCGAGGAGCAGGAGCAGGCTGCGCGTGCCCATCAGAACAGGAAGTACCGCTGGGACATCGGCAGCTCCGGCACCGGATCCGGCTCCACCACCACCCCGTCGACGCGGACGGTGAAGGTGTCCGGATCCACCTCGATGTGCGGCATCGCGCCGTTGTTCGGCAGGTCGGCCTTGCCCCGCGACCGCACGTCGGCCACCGGGACGACCCGCCGCCGCACGTCCAGCCGCAGCCCGGCGTCGAGCGCGGCCGGCGCCACGAAGGCGAGGCTGGTGGCGGCGGGCGCCACACCGTAGCCGCCGAACATCGGGCGCGGCAGCATCGGCTGCGGCGTCGGGATCGACGCGTTCGCGTCGCCCATCTGGGCGTACGCGATGAAGCCGCCCTTGAGCACCAGGTGCGGGCGGACGCCGAAGAAGGCCGGATCCCACAGCACCAGGTCGGCGAGCTTGCCCGGCTCGACCGAGCCGATCTCATCGTCCAGACCGTTCGCCATGGCCGCGCAGACGGTGTACTTCGCGACGTACCGCCGGGCCCGGTGGTTGTCCGCCGCGCCGTCGCCGGGCAGCGCGCCGACCCGGGCCTTCATGACGTGCGCGCTCTGCCAGGTCCGCAGGATCACCTCCCCGACGCGCCCCATCGCCTGCGCGTCCGAGCCGATGATCGAGATCGCGCCCAGGTCGTGCAGCAGGTCCTCAGCGGCCATCGTGGACGGTCGGATCCGGCTCTCGGCGAACGCCAGGTCCTCCGGCACCGCCGGATTGAGGTGATGGCAGACCATCAGCATGTCCAGGTGCTCGGCCAGCGTGTTGCGGGTGTACGGGCGGGTCGGGTTGGTCGACGACGGCAGGACGTTCGGCTCGCCGGCCACGGTGATGATGTCCGGCGCGTGGCCGCCGCCGGCCCCCTCGGTGTGGTACGAGTGGATGGCCCGCCCGCCGATCGCCCGCAGCGTGTCGGCCACGAAACCGGCCTCGTTGAGGGTGTCGGTGTGGATCGAGACCTGCACGCCGGAGGCGTCGGCGACCCGCAGGCAGGCGTCGATCGCGGCGGGCGTCGTGCCCCAGTCCTCGTGCAGCTTGAAGCCGCCCGCCCCGGCCCGCAACTGCTCCCACAGCGCCTCGGTGGAGACGGTGTTCCCCTTGCCGAGCAGCAGCACGTTCACCGGGAACGCGTCGAGGGCCTCGTGCATCCGGGCCAGGTGCCAGGCGTTCGGGGTGACCGTGGTGGCCCGGGTGCCCTCGGCCGGCCCGGTGCCCCCGCCGACCAGGGTGGTGACGCCGCTGGCGAGTGCTTCGGTGACGATCTGCGGGCAGATGAAGTGGACGTGGGTGTCGACCGCCCCGGCGGTGAGGATGCGACCGTTGCCGGCGATCACCTCGGTCGCCGGACCGATCACCAGGTCGGGATGGACACCGTCCATGGTGTCCGGGTTGCCGGCGCGGCCCAGCGCCACGATCCGCCCGTCGCGAACACCCACGTCGGCCTTGACCACGCCCCAGTGGTCCAGCACCACCGCACCCGTGATCACCGTGTCGAGGGCGCCCTCCGCGCGGGTCGCCCGGGACTGGCCCATCGACTCGCGGATGACCTTGCCGCCGCCGAAGACAGCCTCGTCGCCGCCGGCGCAGTGGTCCTGCTCCACCTCGATCAGCAGGTTGGTGTCGGCCAGCCGGATCCGGTCACCGGTGGTCGGCCCGTACAGGGCGACGTACCGGTCCCGTGCGACGGCGCTCATGCGGTGGGCCCTTCACTCGTACCGTCGGACCGGTCCTCGGAACCGGCGGCGCGACCCCGGTCGCGGCCGTCGAGCGGGCCGGCGCAGGCACCCCGCAGGCCGGGCACGACCCGCGCGCCGCCCAGCGGCACCAGCTCGACCTCCCGGCTGACACCCGGTTCGAAGCGCACCGACGTCCCCGCCGGCACCGCCAGCCGGTGCCCCCAGGCGGCGGCCCGGTCGAAGCGCAGCGCCGGGTTCGCCTCCGCGAAGTGGTAGTGCGACCCCACCTGCACCGGGCGATCGGCGGTGTTGACGACGAGCAGGATGGTCACCGGCCGCCCGGCGTTGATCTCGACCGGACCGGACGCGGGCAGGACCTCGCCCGGGATCACGGGATCGGGTGGTGCACCGTCACCAGCTTGGTGCCGTCCGGGAACGTCGCCTCCACCTGCACCTCCCTCAGCAGCTCGGGGACGCCGTCCTGCACGTCGTCCCGACCGAGGACGGTGCGCCCGGCGGACATGAGGTCGACCACGGTGCTGCCGTCGCGGGCCCCCTCCAGCAGGAAAGCGGTGATCACCGCGACGGCCTCGGGGTAGTTGAGTCGCAGGCCACGGTCGCGCCGCCGGCGGGCGACGTCGGCCGCGACGTGGACGAGCAGGCGGTCCTGCTCGTGCGGGGTGAGATACACGGGTGCTCCCGGTGGGGTCGGTGCGTCCCGGCCCGGAACCGGACGCACGGCGCCCAGGGCTCACGAGCTGAGGATCACACGGACGCTGACCGGCGCCGGCGGGACGATCCCGGGACTCCACCAGCCCGGGCCGCTTGCGCGCCACCCAGCGGTCGTCGGCTACGGACCGCACCGCGCCACCGCTGACCAGACCGTAGAGGATGCGTGCCCGGCGGAGCAACCGGGGGGATGCGCCCGGGCGGGTGGCCCGTCGCCGGTATCCGACCGGTGGCCGGTCCGGAGGGTTGGGCTGCCCTGCGCGGCGTGTCCGGTTCGGCGGCGGCGCGGCCGGGTGCGGTGTCCGGTTTGGGGCCGGGTGTCGGGTGGTCGGCGCCACCCTGGCGGCGGAATGGGTGGGTGGGCCGGGTCGTTGTACATGGCGTGACCGCAGGACCCGCCCCCACCGGGGTGGCCGGCCACCGGGAATGACCCGGCAGCCGAGGCGGTTACATCTCCCCGGACCCCCGAGCACCCCCCTGCCGGGCCGTGTCCGTTCGCGACACACCTTTCCTACCGCGACCCAAGGGCATCCCCCTGCCCCGGTCGCGTACCCCCGAGCGAAAGGGCTTCGATCATCATGCGTACCGATCTGCTGCGTAAGACCGTGCTGACCACCGCCGGTGTGCTCGTCACCGGTGGCGCCGTGGCCGCCCCCGCGTCGGCCGTGTTCGCCGCCCCCACCGTGGACAAGCCTGCCGTGCAGGCCGACCGCAAGGGTGAGCGGGAACTGCGCGTGGACTACGAGGCGCAGGACACGTTCTTCTACTGCGGTCCGGCCGCGGCCCGTAACGCCCTGTCCGTGCAGGGCAAGGACATCGACCAGCACGAGATGGCCGAGCGGATGGGCACCACCGAGGCCGGCACCAACTCCATCAACGACATCACCCCGATCCTGAA
>NZ_JBEORU010000026.1:0-101434 GCF_040302465.1 Micromonospora sp. NPDC126480 | reverse complement strand
CAAAACCGGCACCCACTACGACGAAACCACCGCCTGGGCCCACCGCACCCAACCCGCCGCCGCTTGACGCCCCAACGACATGGGATGTCTGACCCCCACGCCACCCCGCGGCCGCCCCTGCCGCGGCAGCCGCCGCGGCGGCCCCGGCTGCCGCTGCCGGGGAAGATCACGCTCGATCGCACATGTAGTGGCCTCGCGAGCACCGGGAGGCCACTACGTGCGCCCCGGGGCGTGATCTTGCGAGGGTGCGGCAGGGTTATCCACAGGGGACAGCGGCAGGGCGCCCGATCGGGCACCGTCAGGGCATGCCCAAGTCTCCTCGACGGCCGCCCCAGCTTCGCGGCCGGATCTTCCGTGGTTCCACGGCCATCTCCCGCGGGTTGCTCACCCGGAACGATCTCCGCAGCACGGCGTGGCGACCGCTCTTCCGCGACGTCTACGCCGACGCGGCGCTTCCGCTCACCCATCAGTACCGGTGCGCAGCGGCGATCCGCTGGCTGGCCCCGGCGGGATCCGCCATCGCCGGGCGCGCGGCCGCCGCACTGTACGGCGTCGGCTCGTACCCTCTCGACGAGCCCATCGACGTGTTGCTTCCGGACGGTCCGCAGCCGCGCCCCGACGGGTCTCCCGGTCCGGCCGGCACCGCGCGCCCCGCCCGCCACGTGGTGGGGACGCGGCGTCCGGTGCGCCGGCGGCGAGCCGGACTGCGCTTTCACCAGGGTCACGTCGATGGCGACGACCTGCGGGACCGGGCCGGGATCACCGTGACCGCTCCGACGCGCACCTGCTGGGACCTGGCGCGCTGGCTGGACCTCGTGGAGGCCGTCGTGGTCATCGACGGCCTGCTGTCCCGCCGCCTCACCGACGTAGGCGCCCTGCGCGAGTACGCGCTCGCCCGAGCCGGCCGTCGGGGCTGGCGAGCGCTGCTCAGGGCGGTCGACCTCGCCGACGGAGGCGCTGAGTCGCCGCAGGAGTCCCGCACCCGGGTCCGGCTCGTGCTCGCCGGGCTGCCCGACCCCGGACGCAGTGGGTCGTGTCCGACCGTGGTCGCTTCGTCGCCCGCCTCGATCTGGCCTTGCCGCTCGTCAAGATCGTGCTCGGGCACAGAAGTAGTGGCCTCCCCGTCACGGGGAGACCACTACTTCACCGACCTAGCGCGATCCTGCGGGCCCGGGGGCGGCCAGGGGCGGCACGGTCACGCCGACAGGTACTTCGCCAGGTCGTCGATGATCTTGTTGGCGGCGCCGACGCCGATGCCGGTCATCCAGATCTCGTCGGAGACGACGTGCGCCTTGCCGGCCTTGACCGCCGACAGGCCCTGCCACAGGTTGCCCGCCGTGAGCTTGGTCTGCTCGGCGGCGGCCTTCTCGCCGTACGCGGTCACGAAGATCACGTCGCCGTCGACCTCGCTGATCCGCTCGGGGCTGACCAGGTCGAAGCGCTTGTCCTCCTTGTCGGCCAACTGCTGCCGCTCGGGGCGGCCGAGCCCGGTGTCACCGATGACGATGCCGGAGAACGAGTCCGGCCCGTAGACCCGGATGTTGCCCGGAACGAAGCGAACGATCGACACCTTGCGGTTCGCGGCGTCGCCGAGCGCGGCACCGAAGTCCTTCGCCCGCTTCTCGTACGCCGCCAGCAGGTCCTTCGCCTCCTGCTCCTTGCCGAGCGCCTGGCCGTCGAGCAGGAAGTTCTCCTTCCAGGTGATGCCCACCTTCTCGGTGAAGACGGTTGGCGCGATCGCCGACAGCTCGTCGTAGAACTTCTCCTGGCGGAACTTGCTGCCGAGGATCAGGTCGGGCTTCAGGGCGTTGATGGCCTCCAGGTCGGGCTCGGTGAGCACCCCGACCTCCTTGATCCCGGCGAGCTTCTCCTCGCCGAAGTAGGTCGGCCAGCTCTTCGCCTCTCCGGCGGTGGCGGCGCCGACCGGGGTGACGCCGAGCGACAGCGCAGTGTCGATCTTGTCGGTGTCGAGCACCACGACGCGCTTGGGCTCGGCGGGTACCTTCGTGGTGCCCATGGCGTGGGTGATCTCCCGGGTCTCCCCGGTGGCGGTGCCGGCGACCGGGTCGCTCTCACCGCAGGCGGTGAGGGCGACGCCAAGGGCGAGCGCCGCGGTGAGGGCGGCGGCGAGACGACGCATCAGTGTCCTTTCGAGGGGTACGAACCGGCGCGCGGCGGTGCCGCGTCGTCGGCGGAGGGGCGGGCAGCCGGAGCGGCGCCCGCGACGATCGGGTCGGTACGGGTTCCCGCCGCGCTCGGGTCGGCGGCGCCCGCGGCCGGTCCAGTGCCCGCGGCCGAGCCGGCGACCCCGGCCGGCGCGGCGCCGGCCGGCTGGGCCAGCGACGGGCTGGTGAGGCCGGGCACCACCAGCGGGGCGCCGGTCACCGGGCACGGCACGACGACGCAGTCGAGCCCGAACACGTCCCGGACGAGTTCGGCGGTGAGGATGTCCCGCGGCGGCCCGGCCGCGACCACGGCGCCGGAACGCATGGCGACCAGGTGATCGGCGTACCGGGCGGCCTGGTTGAGGTCGTGCAGCACGGCGACGACGGTCCGGCCCCGCTCGGCGCGCAGGCGGTGCAGCAGGTCCAGCACCTCGACCTGGTGGGCCAGGTCGAGGAAGGTGGTCGGCTCGTCGAGCAGCAGCGCCTCGGTGTCCTGGGCCAGTGTCATCGCGATCCAGACGCGCTGCCGCTGCCCGCCGGACAGGGTGTCGACGGGGCGGTCGGCCAGCCCGGCGACGTCGGCGAGGGCCATGGCCCGGTCCACCGCCGCCCCGTCCTCGGCCGACCACTGCCGCCACCACCGCTGGTACGGCTGCCGTCCCCGTCCGACCAGGTCGGCGACGGTCACCCCCTCGGGGACCAGCGGGCTCTGCGGGAGTACGGCGAGCCGCCGGGCGACCTCACGGGTGGGCAGATCCCGGATGGCGGCCCCGTCGAGCAGCACGGTGCCCCGGCGGGGCGCGAGCAGCCGGGCCATGGTGCGCAGCAGCGTGGACTTCCCGCAGGCGTTCGGCCCGACGATGACGGTGAACGCGTCGCGGGGCAGGTCGAGGTCGAGCCCGTCCAGCACCGTCCGCTCGTCGTAGCCGGCGACCAGGTCGCGGGTGGAGAGCATCACGCCTCCTTCCGAGGGCGCGGGACAACAGGGGCCGTCACGACGGCCTCCGGCGACCGCGGAGCAGCAGGAACATGAGGTACGGGCCGCCGATGGCGGCGGTGAGCACCCCGGCCGGCAACTGGGTGGGCGCGAACAGCCGGCGCCCGGCGAGGTCGGCGAGCACCAGCAGCAGCGCGCCGAGCAGTGCCGCGCACACCAGCGGCGGGCGTTCGGCGCGGACCAGTCGCCGGGCCAGTTGCGGTGCGACCAGGGCGACGAAGTCGACCGCGCCGACCTGCGCGGTGACCATCGCGGCGACCAGCACGCCGGTCGTGGCCAGGCCGATCCGGCGGGCCACCGGGCGCAGCCCGATCCCGCGCGCGGTGTCGTCGTCCAGGGCGCTGCTGTTGAGGGCCCAGCCGGCCCAGGCCAGCACCGGCGCCAGCACCAGGAGGGTGCCGGCGATCCAGAGCGATTCGTTCCAGCCCTTCCCGGCGAGCGTGCCGATCAGCCAGATCTGCGCCCGCAGCCCGTCGATCGGGTCGGCGGTGAGCATGACCACCTCGGTGAGCGCCCGCAGCGCGAACGCCACCGCCACACCGGCGAGCACGAACCGCTGGGCGGCCAGCCCGTGCCGGGCGCCGAGGGCGAGGAGCAGACCGGCGGCGACCAGTCCACCGGCCAGGGCGCTCGGCGCGACCAGCACGGCGCCGGCGCCGCTGGTCAGGGCCACCGTGGCGGCGAGGCCCGCGCCCTGGGTGATGCCGATGACGTCGGGGCTGGCCAGCGGGTTGCGCGCCACGCTCTGGATGAGGGCGCCGGCCACCCCGAAGGCCGCGCCGGCCGCCGCCGCGAGCACCAGCCGGGGCAGTCGCAGGTCGAGCACCACCAGGTCGTACGGGGTGCCGGCGCCGGAGAGCGCCCGCAGCACGTCCCCGGCGGCCACGAACGGGGTGCCGAGGGAGAGGCTGAGCACGCCGGCCGTGAGCAGCAGCACCAGCAGCACGGTGGCGACCAGCACCGAGCGGCGGCGGACCTGCACGGCGGCCGCGCCGATCCGCAGCAGCGACCGCCCGGGCAGCGCGGCGACCGGGGCGCTGCCCGGCCGACCGCCGGTGGCACGCGGCGGAGCGGGGGCGCCGGAGGCGGGACGCGCCGCGGCGTTCACGCGGTCACCACCTTCGCGCGGCGCACCAGAACCGCCAGCAGGGGCGCGCCGAGCAGGGCGGTGACGATGCCGGCCGGCACCTCCCCGGGTGGATCGACGAGGCGGCCCACGACGTCGGCACCGAGCAGCAGCGCCGGCCCGAGCAGGGCGGAGAGGGCGAGGGTCCAGCGGTGGTCGGCGCCGACCAGCGCGCGGGCCAGGTGCGGGACGGCGAGCCCGACGAACGCGATCGGCCCGGCGGCGGCGACCGCGGCGCCGGTGAGCAGCACGGCGGCGGCGCCCCCGGCGAGGCGGACGAGCCCGATGCGGTGGCCGAGTCCGCGTGCCACGTCGTCGCCGAGAGCGAGCGCGTCGAGGCCCCGCGCGACGACGGCGGCCAGCACCAGGCCGGCGAGCACGAACGGGAGCACCTGCGCGGCGACGGACACGTCCCGGCCGGTCAACCCGCCGACGACCCAGAACCGGTACTCCTCGAAGGTGCGCGCGTCGATGCTGAGCAGCGCGTACACGATCGAGGCGATGCTGGCGTCGAGAGCCGCGCCGACGAGCGCGAGGGTGACCGGGCTGGCGCCCTCGCGGGCGCGGGTGGCGACGGCGAACACGAGCACACCGGCGCCGAGCGCCCCGGCGATGCCGAACCAGACGTAGCCGGCGAGGGTGGAGACGCCGAAGACCGAGATGGCCAGCACGACACCGAGCGAGGCTCCGGCGCTGATGCCGAGGATTCGCGGCTCGGCGAGCGGGTTGCGGGTGAGCGCCTGCAGCAGCACCCCGGCCACCGCGAGCGCGAGCCCGACCGCGAGGCCGAGGGCGGTGCGCGGCAGCCGCAGGTCGCGGACGATCGTGCTGGCCTCGCCGCCGTCCGGGGCGACGAGCGCGTGCCACACCTGGTCCACCGGGATCGGCCGGCTGCCCAGGGCGAAGCTCGCCAGCACGGCCAGCACCAGCGCGAGGGCGGCCACGGCGGTGACCGCCAGCCGGCGGCCGACGCGCCCACGGGTGGTGGATCCGGCCGGGGCGGGCCGGGCGGCGAGGGTGGTCAACGACTCTCCTGCACGGGGTACTTAGGAACGCCTAACCTTAGCCGACCTGCTACGACGTTCCTAACCGGCGGCCGTCGATAGCGACGAGCCGGCGGCCGGCACGCCTTAACCTCAAGGGATGCGATTCGACCAGCACACGGTCGTGCTCCTGGTGCGGCCGGCGGACGCACCGGAGCTGCCGCAGGACGCGCTCGACCGGATCCAGGACGCCCATCTGGCCCACCAGGCCGGGTTGGCGGAGCAGGGGCTCGTCCTGGCGGCCGGGCCGTTCCTCGACGCGGACGACGAGCGGCTGCGCGGCTTCGTGGTGCTCTCCGTGTCGCCCGACGAGGCCCGCGAGCTGTACGCGAACGATCCGGCGGTCCGGGCGGGGCGGCTGGTCGTACAGGTGATGAGCTGGATGGTGCCGGAGGGCATCCTCCGGTTCGAGGGCGTGCCGCTCCCCCGCTCGATGCTGGAGGCGGCGGCCGGCGACTGACCCCTACCCGGGCGGTAGGGCGGCGAGCGGGACAGCCGTGAGGGCGTCCAGCGGGCCGGTGATCACCCGGAGGTCGGGGTAGAGGTCGCGGAGCAGTTGCCGGCAGCCGTCGCACGGCGGGACGACCTCGCGGCCCCGGTCGGCCACGGCGACGATGGTCTCCAGCTCGGTGACGCCCTGGGTGGCCGCCGCGCCGACCGCCACCACCTCGGCGCACGCGCCGCCGGCCTCGTGGTGGACGTTCACCCCGCTGAAGACCCGCCCGTCGGCGGTCCGCGCGGCGGCCGCCACCGTGTGGCGGGCGTTGCGGCAGCGCAACTTCGCCACCGCCGTGGCCGCCTGCACCAGCGCCCGGTCGGTGTCCCGCATCGTCATGGTCCCGCCCCCCCCGTGGTCGATGTCGGCGCCTCACTCTAGAGCGCCCCCGCCGAGCCGGGAGGGCGGCGCCGGGCCCGCCGGCCGGTAACCCGGGGGCGGCGCAGCGGCGGGCTGCCTATCCTTGGCGGCGACATGCAGAAAGAAGCCGCCTCCGACGCCGTCCGCGACCTGCACCGCCGGCTGAGCACCCTGATGTTCCGCGACCAGCGTCGCCTGCAGCGGCGGCTGGACGGGGTCCGGAAGCTGCGCGACCCGCAGCGCCGGGAATCCGCGCTGGCCGAGATCGCGGCGGACGTGGCCCAGGCCGAGGCGCGGATCGCGAGCCGGCGGACGGCCGTGCCCACCATCACGTACCCGCCCGCGTTGCCGGTCAGCGAGCGCCGGGACGACATCGCGGCGGCGATCCGCGACCACCAGGTGGTGATCGTCGCGGGCGAGACCGGCTCCGGCAAGACGACCCAGCTACCCAAGATCTGCCTGGAGCTGGGCCGGGGGGTCAACGGTCTGATCGGGCACACGCAGCCCCGCCGGCTCGCCGCGCGTACGGTCGCCGACCGGATCGCCGAGGAGCTGGGCACCGAGCTGGGCGACGTGGTCGGCTACAAGGTGCGCTTCACCGACCAGGTGAGCGACCGGAGCCTGGTCAAGCTGATGACCGACGGCATCCTGCTCGCCGAGCTGCAGACCGACCGGATGCTGCGCCAGTACGACACGATCATCGTCGACGAGGCGCACGAGCGCAGCCTCAACATCGATTTCATCCTGGGCTACCTGAAGCAGCTCCTGCCCCGCCGCCCCGACCTGAAGGTCGTCATCACGTCGGCGACCATCGAGACCGACCGGTTCGCGAAGCACTTCGCCGACGCCGAGGGCAACCCGGCGCCGGTGGTCGAGGTCTCCGGCCGGACCTACCCGGTGGAGGTGCGGTACCGGCCGCTGGTCGAGATCACCGAGAGCGGGGACGAGGACGAGGCGGACGAGGAGAACGTCCGCGACCAGATCCAGGCGATCGGCGACGCGGTGGAGGAGCTGGCCGCTGAGGGGCCCGGCGACGTCCTGGTATTCCTCTCCGGCGAGCGGGAGATCCGGGACACCGCCGACGCGCTCGGCAAGCTCGTGCAGAAGAAGCGGTCCCTGCTGGGCACCGAGATCCTGCCCCTGTACGCGCGGCTGAGCACCGCCGAGCAGCACCGCGTCTTCGCCCCGCACTCCGGTCGCCGGGTGGTGCTCGCCACCAACGTCGCGGAGACGTCGCTGACCGTGCCCGGCATCAAGTACGTGGTGGATCCGGGCACCGCCCGCATCTCCCGCTACTCCAACCGGCTGAAGGTGCAGCGGCTGCCCATCGAGCCGGTCTCGCAGGCGTCGGCCAACCAGCGCAAGGGCCGCTGCGGGCGTACGTCGGACGGCATCTGCGTCCGCCTCTACGACGAGCAGGACTTCGAGAGCCGGCCGGAGTTCACCGACCCGGAGATCCTGCGCACCAACCTCGCGTCGGTCATCCTGCAGATGACCGCGATCGGGCTCGGCGACATCGCCGCGTTCCCGTTCATCGACCCGCCCGACCGGCGCAACATCACTGACGGGGTCAACCTGCTGCACGAGCTGGGTGCGCTGGACCCGACCGAGCCCGACCCGGCGAAGCGGCTCACCGCGCTCGGCCGGCGACTGGCCCAGCTGCCGGTCGACCCGCGGCTGGCCCGGATGGTCCTCGAAGGCGAGCGCAACGGCTGCGCCACCGAGGTGGTGGTGATCGCGGCGGCGCTGTCCATCCAGGACCCCCGCGAGCGGCCGGTGGAGAAGCAGGCCCAGGCCGACCAGGCGCACGCCCGGTTCGCCGACAAGGAGTCGGACTTCGTCGCGTACCTGAACCTGTGGCGGTACCTGCGCGAGCAGCAACGGGCCCTGTCGTCGAGCGCGTTCCGGCGGATGTGCAAGGCGGAGTACCTGAACTACCTGCGGGTCCGCGAGTGGCAGGACATCGTCAGCCAGCTTCGGCAGGTGCTGCGTACCCCGGAGCGGGGCCGGCGCGAGACGGCGCCCGACGGCGGCGGGCGGGGCGGCACCGGCGCGGACCTGCCGGAGGAGATCGACACCCCGAGGGTGCACCAGTCCCTGCTGGCCGGGCTGCTGTCGCACGTCGGGCTGAAGGACGCGCAGAAGCACGAGTACCTCGGGGCGCGCGGGGCGAAGTTCGCCCTCTTCCCCGGGTCGGCGCTGTTCAAGAAGCCGCCGCGCTGGGTGATGGCCGCCGAACTGGTGGAGACCACCCGGCTGTGGGGCCGGGTCAACGGCCGGATCGAGCCGGAGTGGGTCGAGCCGCTCGCCCAGCACCTGGTGAAACGCAGCTACAGCGAGCCGCACTGGGAGAAGAAGCAGGCGGCCGTCATGGCGTACGAGAAGGTGACGCTGTACGGCATCCCGATCGTCACCTCCCGCAAGGTCACCTTCGGCCGCATCGACCCGGCGCTGAGCCGGGAGCTGTTCATCCGGCACGCCCTGGTCGAGGGTGACTGGTCCACCCACCACCAGTTCTGGGCCGACAACCAGCGGCTGCTGGACGAGGTGGGGGAGCTGGAGAACCGGGCCCGGCGGCGGGACATCCTGGTCGACGACGAGACGATCTTCCAGTTCTACGACGAGCGGATCCCCGCCGACGTGGTCTCCGGGCGGCACTTCGACGCCTGGTGGCGCAAGGAGCGGCGGCAGCGGCCGGAGCTGCTCACCTTCACCCGGGAGCTGCTGGTCAACGCCGGCCGGGGCGGGGTGGACGAGACCGACTACCCGGACGAGTGGCGGGCCGACGGCGTCGCCCTGCCGCTGACGTACACGTTCGACCCCGGTGCCCCGACCGACGGCGTGACCGTCGACATTCCACTGCCGCTGCTCAACCAGGTGCCGGCGGAGAGCTTCGACTGGCAGGTGCCGGGGCTGCGTGAGGACCTCGTCATCGCGCTGATCCGCTCGCTGCCCAAGGCGATCCGGCGCAACTTCGTCCCGGTGCCGGACTACGCCCGCGCCGCCCTCGCCGCGCTGCCCGCCGGCGAGGAGCCGCTGCTGGACGCGCTCACCCGGCAGCTGCGCCGGATGACCGGCGTGACCGTACCCCGGGACGCCTGGGACGTGGCGAAGCTGCCGCCGCACCTGCGGGTCACCTTCCGGGTCCTCGGCGACGACGACAAGCCGGTCGCCGAGGGCAAGGACCTGCCCACGCTGCAACGCCAGCTCAAGGCGGAGGTACGCCAGGTGGTGGCCGCCGCCGCGCCCGACGTCGCCCGCACCGGGCTGACCGAGTGGGGCATCGGCGCTCTGCCGCGCACGATCGAGCAGGTCCGGGCCGGGTACGCGGTGACGGCGTACCCGGCGCTTGTGGACGAGGGCGCGACGGTCGGCGTGAAGGTGTTCGACTCCCCCGCCGAGCAGGAGGCCGCCCACTGGGCGGGCACCCGCCGGCTGCTCCGGCTGACGGTGCCCTCGCCGGCGAAGTTCCTGCAGGGGCGGCTGTCGAACGAGGCGAAGCTGGCGCTGTCCCGCAACCCGCACGGCGGCGTACAGGCGCTGATCGAGGACGCGGCCGGCGCGGCGATCGACAAGCTGATCGCCGACGCGGGTGGGCCGGCATGGGACGCCGAGGGCTTCGCGGCGCTGCGCGACCGGGTCCGCGCCGACCTGGTGGACACCGTCGTGGAGGTGATGAACCGGGTGCGCCGGGTGCTGGCCGCCGCGTACGCGGTCGAGCAGCGCCTCGGCGCGACCCGGAACCTCGCCGTGGTGGCCGCCCTCGCCGACATCCGGGCGCAGCTGGGCGGCCTGGTCCACGCCGGCTTCATCACCGAGACCGGGTACGCGCGCCTGCCCGACCTGCTGCGCTACCTCACCGCGATCGAGCGCCGGCTGGACCGGCTGCCCGGCAACCCGGCCCGCGACAAGCAGCAGCAGGACCGGATCGCGGTGGTGCAGAAGGAGTACGCGGACCTGCTGGCCGCCCTGCCGCCGACGAAGCGGCAGTCGGCGGCCGTCCGGCAGATCCGCTGGATGATCGAGGAGCTACGGGTGAACGTCTTCGCCCAGGCCCTGGGCACCCAGTACCCGGTGAGCGAGCAACGCATCTACCGGGCGATGGACGACGCCGAAGCCCGCTGACCCGTCAGAGGGGTTCGACGCCCGGCGGGAGCTCGTCCGCGGCGGTGGCGTCCTGGACGTACTCCAGCAGGATGCGGCGGAGTTCGCGGCCGGCGTGGGTGGGGACCACATCGCGGCGGCGGGCCACCGCGATCGTGCGGCGTACGCCGGGCGGGGCGAGCCGGGTCACCCGGACGCCACCCCGGCGCGCGACGACGCTGCCGGGCACCAGGGCGGCGCCCAGCCCGGCCTCGACGAAGCTCAGCACGGCGTCCAGCTCGCCGCCGTCGACGGAGATCCGGGGCTCGAAGCCGGCGTCCCGGCAGGCCTGGAGGGTGGCGTCGCGCAGGTCGTAGCCCTCGCGGAACATGACAAGCGGCTGGTCGCGCAGGTCGGTGACGCGTACCTCGTCGGTGGGGTACGCGCTGCCCAGCGGCCCGACGCTGGCCACGACCAGGCTCTCGGTGAGGATCGGATCGGTGCGCAGTCCCGGGTCGGTGCCGGCGGCCGGCATAATGATCAATGCCAGGTCCAGATCGCCCCGGAGCAGGTCGCGCACCAGATCCTGCGAGCCGCCCTCCTCCACCCGCAGGTCCACCGTGGGGTGGGCGTCCCGGAAGCGGCGCAGCACCGGCGGGGCCAGTGAGGTCGCCAGGCTGGGGGTGGCGCCGAGGCGTACCCGGCCGCGCCGCAGGCCGACCAGCTCCTGCACCTCGCGGGTGGCGGTGTCCACGTCGGCGAGGATCCGCTTGGCCAGCGGCAGCAGCACCTCCCCCGCCGCGGTGAGGCCGATCTTGCCCCTTACCCGTTCGAAGAGCGGGGTGCCGAGGTCGGTCTCCAGCGCGTGAATTTGCTTACTCAACGAGGGCTGCGTTATGCCGACGAGGTCGGCCGCCTGGGTGAAATGTCGTACTTCTGCGACCGCTACGAAGTACCGGAGCTGATGCAGCTGCATCTACATAGCCTACGGCTATGAAGACTGCGGGGTCGATGCATTGGACGACTGATCAAACTGCTCCTAGCGTCGGTCGTGTGGTAGTCACGACGAGAACACGGTCGCCCATCCGCTCCAACGTCGGCCTCAAGGCCGTCATGGCGGTGACGGGCATTCTCCTGGTGCTGTTCCTCATCGCGCACATGCTCGGCAACCTGAAGATCTTCACCGGATCCGAGGACTTCAACCACTACGCGCACTGGCTGCGCGAGCTGGGCGAGCCCCTTCTCCCGTACGGCTGGTACCTGTGGCTGCAGCGCGGCGTGCTGCTGGTGGCGCTGGTCGCCCACATCTGGGCCGCGACCGTGCTGGCGCTGCGCGCCCGGGCCGCCCGCCCGGTCAAGTACGCCCACCGCAAGAAGGTCCGGGGCAGCTACGCCGCCCGCACCATGCGCTGGGGCGGTGTGATCATCGCCCTCTTCGTGGTCTACCACATCCTGGACCTGACCACCGGTCACCTGAACCCGGTCGGCGACCCCGCCCGGCCCCAGGCGAACGTGGTGGCGGACTTCGCCCCCGAACGCTGGTACGTGACGCTCTTCTACACCCTCGCGGTCGTCACCCTCGGCTTCCACCTGCGCCACGGCGCCTTCAGCGCGCTGCGCAGCCTCGGCCAGCAGACGCCGAAGGGCGAGGCCCGGGCCCGGACCTTCGCGCTCGTGTTCGCCGTCGCGCTCAGCGCCGGCTACCTGGTGGTGCCGTTCGCCGTACTCATCGGATTGGTGCGTTGATCATGGATCTCTACCGCGAAGGCGACCCGGTCGCCGACACCAAGGCTCCCGACGGCCCCATCGAGACCCGCTGGGAACGCCGCCGCTTCGAGGCCAAGCTGGTCAACCCGGCGAACCGGCGGAAGATGACGGTGATCGTGGTCGGCACCGGCCTGGCCGGCGGCTCGGCCGCGGCGACCCTCGCCGAGCAGGGCTACCAGGTCAAGTCCTACTGCTACCAGGACAGCCCGCGCCGGGCCCACTCGATCGCCGCGCAGGGTGGCATCAACGCCGCCAAGAACTACCGCAACGACGGCGACTCGGTGCACCGCCTCTTCTACGACACCGTCAAGGGCGGCGACTTCCGGTCCCGGGAGTCGAACGTGCACCGGCTCGCCGAGGTCTCGGTGAACATCATCGACCAGTGCGTGGCGCAGGGCGTCCCGTTCGCCCGCGAGTACGGCGGCCTGCTCGACACCCGCTCGTTCGGCGGCGCGCAGGTCCAGCGCACCTTCTACGCCCGGGGCCAGACGGGCCAGCAGCTGCTGCTCGGGGCGTACCAGGCCCTGGAGCGGCAGATCGGCCTGGGCAACGTGGAGATGAACTCCCGGCACGAGATGCTGGAGCTGATCGTCGTCGACGGCCGGGCCCGGGGCATCGTCGTCCGGGACCTGGTCACCGGCGAGATCGCATCCGAGTTCGCCGACGCGGTGGTGCTCGCCTCCGGCGGGTACGGCAACGTCTTCTACCTCTCCACCAACGCCAAGGGCTGCAACGTCACCGCCACCTGGCGGGCGCACCGCAAGGGCGCCTACTTCGCCAACCCCTGCTACACGCAGATCCACCCGACCTGCATCCCGGTCTCCGGCGACCACCAGTCGAAGCTGACCCTGATGAGCGAGTCGCTGCGCAACGACGGCCGGGTGTGGGTGCCGAAGGCCAAGGGTGACGACCGCCGGCCGAAGGACATCCCCGAGGACGAGCGGGACTACTACCTGGAGCGGATCTACCCCTCCTTCGGCAACCTGGTGCCCCGGGACATCGCCTCCCGGGCCGCGAAGAACGTCTGCGACGAGGGCCGCGGCGTCGGCCCCGGCGGGCTCGGCGTCTACCTGGACTTCGCCGACGCGATCCAGCGGCTCGGCCGCAAGGCCATCGAGGCGAAGTACGGCAACCTCTTCGAGATGTACGAGCGGATCACCGGCGAGGACCCGTACGAGGTCCCGATGCGGATCTACCCGGCCGTGCACTACACGATGGGCGGCCTCTGGGTCGACTACGACCTCCAGTCGACCATCCCCGGCCTGTTCGTGATCGGTGAGGCGAACTTCTCCGACCACGGCGCGAACCGGCTCGGCGCCTCGGCGCTCATGCAGGGCCTCGCCGACGGCTACTTCGTCCTGCCGAACACCATCGCCAACTACCTGGCGGCCGGACCGTTCGACACCGTCGAGGCGAGCCACCCGGCGGCGGTCGAGGCGCGGCGCGCCGTCGAGGACCGGATCCAGCGGCTGCTGGCGGTGAACGGCGACCGGACCGTGGACTCGTTCCACCGGGAGCTGGGCCAGATCATGTGGGAGCACTGCGGCATGGAGCGCTCCGAGGCCGGCCTGCGCAAGGCCATCGACGAGATCCGGGCGCTGCGCGAGGAGTTCTGGCAGCGGGTGCGGATCATCGGGGACGCCGACGGGCTCAACCAGTCGTTGGAGAAGGCCGGCCGGGTGGCCGACTTCTTCGAGCTGGCCGAGCTGATGTGCATCGACGCCCTGCACCGCGAGGAGTCCTGCGGCGGCCACTTCCGGGCCGAGCACCAGACCCCCGACGGCGAGGCGCAGCGCGACGACGAGCGGTTCGCGTACGTGGCGGCCTGGGAGTACGGCGCCGAGCAGCCGGTGCTGCACAAGGAAGACCTGCTTTTCGAATACGTCCACCCCACGCAGCGGAGCTACAAGTGAACCTGACCCTGCGCATCTGGCGCCAGAACGGCCCTCAGGACAAGGGTCGGATGGTGACCTACCAGGTCGAGGACATCTCCCCGGACATGTCCTTCCTGGAGATGCTCGACGTGCTCAACGAGCGGCTGATCCTCGCCGGCGAGGAGCCGGTGGCGTTCGACCACGACTGCCGCGAGGGCATCTGCGGCATGTGCGGCCTGATGATCAACGGCGACGCGCACGGGCCGCAGCGCGGCACCACCGCGTGCCAGCTGCACATGCGGCAGTTCTCCGACGGCGACACGATCGACATCGAGCCCTGGCGGGCCCGGGCCTTCCCGGTGATCAAGGACCTGGTGGTCAACCGCAACGCGTTCGACAAGATCATCGCGGCCGGCGGCTTCATCACCGCCCCGACCGGCAGCGCCCCCGAGGCGCACTCGGTGCCGGTGGCCAAGGCGAACGCGGACGCCGCCTTCGAGTCGGCGGCCTGCATCGGCTGCGGCGCCTGCGTGGCGGCCTGCCCGAACGGCTCCGGCATGCTCTTCACCGCCGCCAAGATCACCCAGCTCTCGCTGCTGCCGCAGGGCCAGCCGGAGCGGTACACCCGGGTGATCGACATGGTCGACGCGCACGACGAGGCCGGCTTCGGCGGCTGCACCAACGCCGGCGAGTGCACCGTGGTCTGCCCGAAGGGCATCCCGCTGAACACCATCGGCCGCCTCAACCGCGACTACCTCGCCGCCACCGCGAAGGGCCGCGACAACACCCCCGGCTCCTGACGGCTCCGGCCGGGCCGGTACGGGCCGCCGCACCCACGAGGCGCGGCGGCCCGTTTCGTTCCCGCCTCCCGGTTCAAGCGGCGCTGCGCGGGTAGCACCCCTGCGGAGGCCGACGAGAGGGGACATCCGGGCATGAAGGCAGTGACGTGGCAGGGCAAGCGGGACGTACGGGTCGAGGAGGTGCCCGACCCCCGCATCGAGGAGCCGACCGACGCGGTGGTCCGGATCACCTCCACCGCGATCTGCGGCTCCGACCTGCACCTCTACGAGGTGCTCGGGCCGTTCCTCAAGCCCGGGGACGTGCTCGGCCACGAACCGATGGGCGTCGTCGAGGACGTCGGCCCCGGGGTCACCCGGCTCAAGCCCGGTGACCGGGTGGTGGTGCCGTTCAACATCTCCTGCGGCTCGTGCTGGATGTGCGACCGCCAGCTCTACGCCCAGTGTGAGACCACCCAGGTCACCGCCGAGGGCAAGGGCGCCGCCCTGTTCGGCTACACCAAGCTCTACGGGTCGGTGCCCGGCGGGCAGGCCGAGTACCTGCGGGTACCGCACGCACAGTTCGGCCCGGTCAAGGTCCCGGACACCGGCCCCGACGAGCGCTGGCTCTACCTCTCCGACATCCTCCCCACCGCCTGGCAGGCCGTGAAGTACGCAGACACACCGCCCGGCGGCACCCTCGCCGTGTTCGGGCTCGGCCCGGTGGGCCAGTTCTGCGCGCGGATCGGCCGGCACCTCGGCGCCGGCCGGGTGATCGGCCTGGACCTCGTGCCGGAGCGCCTCGAGATGGCCCGCCGGCACGGCATCGAGGTGCTCGACGTCACCGAACTCGACGACGTGCCGGGCGCTCTGATCGACCTCGTCGACGGGCGGGGCCCGGACGCGGTCATCGACGCCGTCGGCATGGAGGCGCACGGCGCGCCGCTGGGCAAGCTCGCCCAGACCGCCGCCGGCCTGCTGCCGGACAAGCTGGCCCAGACGATGACCGACAAGGTGGGCGTGGACCGCCTCGTCGTCCTCAAGGCCGCGCTCAAGGCCGTCCGGCGCGGCGGCACCGTCTCCGTCTCCGGGGTGTACGGCGGCGAGGTCGACCCGCTGCCCCTGATGGAGATGTTCGACCGGGGCGTCCAGCTGCGGATGGGACAGTGCCACGTCCGGCGCTGGACCGACGAGATCATCCCGCTGCTCGCCCGGGACGACGACCCGCTGGGGGTGGAGGACCTGCGGACCCACCAGCTGCCGCTGGCGGACGCGCCGCGGGCGTACGAGATGTTCCAGAAGAAGCAGGACGGGTGCGTGAAGGTCGTGCTGACGCCGTGAGCCGTACGGTGGTCGTCACCGGCGCGACAAGCGGGATCGGCCGGGCGGCGGTCCGGGAGTTCGCCGGCCGCGGGGACCGCCTGGTCCTCGCCGCCCGCGCCCCGGAGACGCTCGACCAGGTACGCGCCGAGTGCATCGCCGCCGGCGCCCATGCCGTGGCGGTGCCCACCGACGTGGCCGAGCCCGGCGCGCCGGCCGCGGTCGCCGACGCCGCCGTCGCCGAGTTCGGCGGCATCGACGTATGGGCACACACCGCGGCGGTGATGGCGTACGGCCGCTTCGAGGACACCCCGGAGCACGTCTTCGAGCAGGTGGTCCGGACCGATCTGCTTGCGACGGCCGCCGTGGCCCGGGCCGCGCTGGGGCACTTCCGGGCGTCCGGCGGGGGCACCCTTATCCTCACCGGATCGGTGCTCGGCCACATCACCGCGCCGTACATGAGCGGGTACGTGGCGAGCAAGTGGGGTGTGCAGGGGCTGGCCCGGGTGCTCCAGCAGGAGACCCGGGAGACGCCGGGCCTGCACGTCTGCGTCGTCACCCCGGGCAGCGTGGACACCCCCGTCTACCAGCGGGCCGCGAACCACCTGCGCCGGCTCGGCCGGCCGCCGCTGCCGGTCACCACGCCGGAACGGGTCGCCCGGGCCATCGTGGACCTCGCCGACAACCCGCGGCGCGAGGTGTCGGTGGGCCGGGTGAACGCCGTCATGCGGTTCGGGTTCACCGTCCTGCCCGGCGTGTACGACCTCCTGGTCGGGCCGCTGATGCGGGCCGCCGGGCTCACCGACCGGACGGTGGAGCCGCACGACGGCGTGGTCTTCGCCCCCGACCCAGCCAGCGAGCAGATCCACGGCGGCTGGCGCCGGTAAGGAAGGGCCCCCTGTTAACGCCTGCGGTAGAGCACGGGCCCCCTGTTAACACGTCCGGCTACCGTGTACTCGGGACCCGGCGGAGGGACGACGATGGCGGAATCAGCGGAGCGCGGACGTCGGAGTACGTCCGTCGGGCGACGGTTGGGCGGTGCGGCCGCGCTGGCCGCGCTGGCCGGCCTCGGGTGGGTGGCCCGGGACGTGCCGCTCGCGCTCGGCGGCCGGCTCACCGGTGCCCGGGCGGAGCGGGCCGCCAGCTCGCCGCAGTACCGCGACGGCACGTTCCGCAACCCGGCGAGCAGTCGCTCGATGGCCGGGGCGCCGGACCGCAACCTCATCCGTGAGCTGATCTTCGGCAAGCAGAAGCGCCACCCCAGCGCGCCGGTGCCGTTGCTGCGCCCGCCGCCGGTGCCGGCGACCCCCGACACGCACCATGAGCTGAACGTCGTCTGGTACGGGCACGCGTCCGCGCTGATCGAGATCGAGGGGCACGCCGTGCTGATCGACCCGGTGTGGAGCGACAGGTGCTCGCCGTCCGCTCTGGTCGGCCCGAAGCGCCTGCACGAGCCACCGGTCCGCCTCGACGAACTGCCCCCGCTCACGGCGATCCTGATCTCCCACGACCACTACGACCACCTCGACCTCGCGACCGTACGCGAGCTGACCGCCCGGCAGGACGCGCCGTTCGTGGTGCCGCTCGGCGTCGGCGCCCACCTCGACCGGTGGGGCGTCCCGGAGCACCGGATCGTCGAGCTGGACTGGTCGGAGGACCACGACCTGGGCGGGTTGACGCTCACCGCGACCCCCGCCCAGCACTTCTCCGGTCGAGGCCTGCGCCGCGACGGCACCCTCTGGAGTTCGTGGGTGATCGCCGGCGCCCACCGGAGCGTGTTCTACACCGGAGACTCCGGCTACTTCGACGGGTACCGGTCGATCGGCGCCGCGTACGGGCCGTTCGACGTGACGCTGATGCAGATCGGCGCGTACGACCGCGCGTGGCCGAGCATCCACATGTTCCCGGAGGAGGCCGTCGGCGCGCACCTGGACCTGCGGGGCGGGCTGCTGATCCCGGTGCACTGGGCGACCTTCAACCTCGCGCTGCACGACTGGTCCGAACCGGTGGACCGGCTCTGGGCCGAGGCCAAGGCCCGGGATGTACGGCTGGCGGTGCCCCGGCCGGGCGAGCGGGTGGTGGTCGACGATCCGCCGCCGGTGGACGGCTGGTGGCAGGCGGTCGCCTGAGCACATCTCACAGCGGCGCAGGCGGCCAACCGTCGGCATGGTCGAGGCGGCGTCTTCGCGGCCCGACGCGTCCACCTCCTCCGTGGCCCGTTCGTCCGGGCCACGGAGGAGGTGGACGCGACAGGTGACTGCGGACGCCAGCGGCTACCAGTCTGCTTCGACGTTACGAATCAGCATGAACGGCTCGGCGGCATCCCGCCCGATCACCGTGCCCCAGTGTTCCGCATGCGTCCGCAGGGCACGGTCGTTGCGGGGGTGCGGCCAGTTCCGCCACTCCGACCGGTAGTGGCAGAACGCCTCGAGTTTGCGTTCCAGCGTGGCGGTAATGTCCACGAACCAGTTCGGCTGCCACCAGGTGACCGGGGCGGGGGTCCACTCCGTGCTCGATGTGGGCGCATAGGTGAACACGCGCCGCACGCACTGACCCGGCACCGGACGCGTGGCCACAGCCACCGACTCGAACACCGTGCGGTGGTCAAGGTTCACGTCGCCCTGCACGGAGTAGACGGTGTCCGGCCGAAACTCGGCGATCTGCCGCTCGATGACCTGATTGACGTCCACGTGGGGAAGGGTGTCCAGCCGCATGTCGGGTAGGTCGAGATGGACGTAGTCTCTGACCCCGAGAACCTCTGCCGCCTTGCGCGCCTCCTGACACTTCTGCCGCAGTATCTCCAGGTCGCCGGCGTACTGCGTCGACGATCCGTCGGTGACGCAGCAGATGCGCACCGCGTCGCCCCGGTCGGTGTGCCAGGCGATGGTGCCACCCATCCCGAGGATCTCGTCGTCGGGGTGGGCGGCGACGATGAGAACCCGTCGCGCGTTCATCCAAGCACCGCCCCGACAGCGAGTGCGGGGTGCATCTCGGCGTGGCGCAGGTCGGGTCCGTCGTCGACCGATGCTTCGCGCAGCAGCAGGGCCCCCTCGCCGGCAGCCACCAGGACGCCGTCGGGACGGTGGGCCAGGACGGTGCCGGCCGGCGCCGGCTCCACCATTGGTTCGGGGCGGGCGCTCCAGATCGTCACCCGGCGGGCACCGAGCCAGGTGAACGCACCGGGATACGGCCGGGTCTGCGCCCGGACCCAGGCGTCGAGGTAACCGGACCGCGTCTCCCAGTCGATCAGCCCGTCGGAGGGGATTCGCTTAGGCCAGTTGCTGGCCCGCTTCGGATCCTGCGGGATCCGCGGGGCTGTCCCGGCCGCGAGCTGAGGGAAGTAGGTGCGAACGAGCTGGAGTTCCGCCTCTGCCACCTTCGCGTAGAGGGTCGTGGCGGTCTCGTCGGGTGCGACGCTGACGGCTACCTGACCCACGATGTCGCCGGAGTCCGCGGTGGCGTCAGGGATCTCGAACAGGGTGACACCGGTGCGGGCGAGTCCGTTCAGGATCGCCCAGGCGACGGGGGCCCGACCGCGGTGCCGCGGCAGCAGCGTCGGATGCATCCCGTACGTGCCGCCGGACGGTATCGCCAGCAATTCCTCACGGACGAGTTGCGACCAGCCGACGACCCAGATCATGTCCGGTTCCAGTCGGCGTATCGCGGCGACACAGTCCGGGCTGTTGACGTTCTGGGTTTCGATGAGTCGCGCCCCGAACCGCTCAGCAGCGTCGTCATAACGACACATGCCGGAGACCTCTGGACGTACCGGGCCGGGCAGCGTGACGATGCCGGCAATCTCCGCCCCCACCTCCGCGGCGGCCTCCAGGCACGCCTTGGCGGCAGTGTCGAAACTGATCCAGACGATCCGTTTCGTCATCTATTACTCCCCTTCGTCTACAGCTTGCCCTCGGGCAACAGAGGGCACTGCACCATCATCTGCTCCAATGGCCACGGGAGCATCAAACCAGACAAACGGCGAAGGATGGCCGATTTCCGGTCAGAGAACGAAGGCGTCGGTCCACAGGGCACCGGAGCGGCCGGAGAGAGAGTCGAGCATGGCCACGGCCTGGCCGTCGGTGAGCTGGGCGACGAAGTCGATGATCGCCCGCCCCCGCGCCCTGCCGAGCCGGTCCGAGGTACGCGGGTGCAGCTCCGCCTCGGCCAGCTCGACCAGGTCGTGCAGGCGGCGCGGCAGCCGCGACTCCTCCTCGGGGTCGAGCAGCCAGTCCAGCAGCGCCTCGACCAGGGTGCCCAGCAGCCGGGCCTGGCCGCGCTGGTGCAGGGCGAGGTCCGGCCGGGCCAGCACGAACCGGTGGTGCACGAACTTGAGCACCTGCACCTCGTGCCACTGCGCCGGGGCGAGCAGCACGTGCCCGGAGCGCACCGACGGCGTCTCCACCACGGTGATGGCGTCGACGAACCGGGTCGTCCAGCGGGCGGAGAAGCGCGCGACGTACTGCTCGGCCTCGATCGACCCGTCGAAGGGCAGGGCCAGCAGCCCGTCCACCAGTTCCTCGCGGACGTGCTCGACGGCGGCGGCGAAGGCGTCGTCGTCGGCGATCCACGCGTCCTTGCGGTGCAGTTGGCGGCGCAGCCGCTCGATCGCCGAACCGGGCCGGCGGGCGGCGGTGGCCAGCGCCGACTCGGTGATGGCCCGCAGGTGACCGCTCTCGCGCTGCCAGGCGGTCAGCTCGGCGGCCACCGCGCCCTGCTGGAGCACACCGACCCGGTAGAAGTCCTCCACGTCGTGGATCGCGTACGCGATGTCGTCGGCGGTGTCCATGACCGACGCCTCGACGGTCTGCTGCCAGTCGGCGATCCGCCCGGCGAACGGCTCCCGTGCCTGGCGCAGGTCGTCCAGCTCGGTCCGGTACGCCCCGAACTTCGTCGACCCGCTGGCCGGGTCGTCCGGCGGCGGGGCGGCGCCGCGCGGGGCCGGGTCGAGCAGGCGCGGGTGCGGGTCCGGGTGGTCCAGCCGGGTCCACGGGTACTTCAGCATGGCCGCCCGCACGGCGGCGGTCAGGTCGAGGCCGGTGGTCGCGGCGCCGCGGATCTCCGTCGAGGTGACGATCCGGTACGACTGGGCGTTGCCCTCGAACCCGTCGGCGAGCCCGAGGCGCTGGCGGGCCAGCCGGTCCAGCACCCGCTCCCCCAGGTGCCCGAACGGCGGGTGACCCAGGTCGTGGGCGAGCGCGGCGGCCTCGACCACGTCCGGGTCGCAGCCGCCCAACTTCTCCAGCAGGTCGTGGTGCCGGTCGTCGGCGGTGAGTCGTTCGGCGATCGCCCGGGCCACCTGCGCCACCTTGAGGCTGTGGGTGAGCCGGTTGTGCACCAGCAGGCCGGAGCCGCCGGGGCTGACCACCTGGGTCACACCGTTCAGGCGGGTGAAGAAGGGCGAGCCGACGATGCGGTCCCGGTCGGCCCGGAACGGGCTCGCCGCCAGGTCGCCCAGCGTCCGCGCGCTGCCGCCGAAGAGCCGCCGCGCCCGGGGCTCCGCAGGTGGTTCCATGATCGCAACGGTAGCCCGGCAGAATGCAGGGCGGAAACCACTCCCGAAGGCGGATCGAGATCGTGACCCTCTCTGTTCATCAGCGGATCGCCGAGGAGCTCGGCGTCGCCGAGCGCCAGGTACGCGCGGCCGTGGAGCTGCTCGACGGCGGCGCGACCGTGCCGTTCATCGCCCGCTACCGCAAGGAGGCCACCGGCCTGCTCGACGACACGCAGCTGCGCACGCTCGAGGAGCGGCTGCGGTACCTGCGCGAGCTGGACGAGCGGCGCGCCGCGATCCTGGAGTCGATCCGCGGCCAGGGCAAGCTCGACGAGGCCCTGGAAGCGCAGATCATGGCGGCCGACTCGAAGTCGCGCCTGGAGGACATCTACCTGCCGTACAAGCCGAAGCGGCGGACCCGGGCGCAGATCGCCCGGGAGGCCGGCCTGGAGCCGCTGGCCGACACGCTGCTCGCCGACCCGTCGCGGGACCCGCGCGAGACGGCCGCCGGGTTCGTCGACGCGGACAAGGGCGTCGCCGATGAGGGCGCCGCGCTGGACGGCGCCCGCGCCATCCTGATCGAGCGGTTCGCCGAGGACGCCGACCTCATCGGCACGCTGCGCGAGCAGATGTGGTCGCGAGGCCGGCTGGTCTCCCGGGTACGCGAGGGGCAGGAGACCGTCGGCGCCAAGTTCGCCGACTACTTCGACTTCGCCGAGCCGTACCCGAGGCTGCCCTCGCACCGCATCCTCGCGATGTTCCGGGGCGAGAAGGAGGGCGTGCTCGACCTGACCATGGACCCGGAGCCGGAGGGCGACTCCGACGCGCCGGTGAGCGGCCCGACCCGGTACGAGGCGGCGATCGCCGGCCGCTTCGGGGTCAGCGACCGGGGCCGCCCGGCCGACCGGTGGCTGGCCGACACGGTGCGCTGGGCCTGGCGTACCCGGATCCTCATCCACCTCGGCGCGGACCTGCGGATGCGGCTGTGGCAGGCCGCCGAGGAGGACGCCGTCCAGGTCTTCGCCACCAACCTGCGCGACCTGCTGCTGGCCGCGCCGGCCGGCGCGCGGGCGACGATGGGCCTGGACCCGGGCCTGCGGACCGGCGTCAAGGTCGCCGTCGTCGACGCCACCGGCAAGGTCGTCGCCACCGACACGATCTACCCGCACGAGCCGCGCCGGCAGTGGGACGCCTCGATCGAGACCCTCGCCCGGCTGGCCGCCGCGCACCGGGTCGAGCTGGTGGCGATCGGCAACGGGACCGCCAGCCGGGAGACCGACAAGCTCGCCGGTGACCTGATCAAGCGGCATCCGCAGCTCCACCTCACCAAGATCGTCGTCTCCGAGGCCGGCGCCTCGGTCTACTCGGCATCCGCGTACGCGGCGCAGGAGCTGCCCGGGCTGGACGTGTCGCTGCGCGGCGCCGTCTCCATCGCCCGCCGCCTCCAGGATCCCCTCGCCGAACTGGTCAAGATCGACCCGCGGTCGATCGGCGTCGGGCAGTACCAGCACGACCTGTCCGAGGTGAAGCTGTCCCGGTCGCTGGACGCCGTGGTCGAGGACTGCGTCAACGCGGTCGGCGTCGACGTGAACACCGCGTCCGCGCCGCTGCTCACCCGGGTCTCCGGCATCGGCGCCGGGCTGGCGGAGAACATCGTCCTGCACCGGGACGCCAACGGGCCGTTCCGTACCCGCGCCGACCTGCGCAAGGTGGCCCGGCTGGGCCCGAAGGCGTTCGAGCAGTGCGCCGGCTTCCTGCGGATCCCCGGCGGCGACGACCCGCTGGACTCCTCCAGCGTGCACCCGGAGGCGTACCCGGTGGTGCGGCGGATCCTCGCCGCCACCGGGCAGGACCTCCGGTCGATGATCGGGAAGAGCACGATCCTGCGCGGGCTGCGGGCCACCGACTTCGTGGACGACACGTTCGGCCTGCCCACCGTCACCGACATCCTCGCCGAACTGGAGAAGCCGGGTCGCGACCCGCGCCCGGAGTTCAAGACGGCGACCTTCGTCGAGGGTGTCGAGACGCTCGCCGACCTCTCCCCCGGCATGATCCTGGAGGGCGTGGTCACCAACGTGGCCGCGTTCGGCGCGTTCGTGGACGTCGGCGTGCACCAGGACGGCCTGGTGCACGTGTCGGCGATGTCGCGCACCTTCGTCAAGGACCCGCACGAGGTGGTCAAGTCCGGTGACGTGGTGAAGGTGAAGGTGCTCGACGTCGACGTACCGCGCAAGCGCATCTCGCTGACCCTGCGCCTGGACGACGACGCCGACGCGAGCCGGGGCGACGGCGGCCGGCGCGAGCGCGGCGGCGACCGTGGCGGCCGGCGCGGGGACGCCGGGCGCGGCGGACAGGGCGGCTCCGGCGGGCGCGGCGGGCAGGGCGGCTCAGGTGGGCGTGGCGGGCAGGGCGCTACCGCCGGGCAGCCGCGCCAGGGGCGAGGCACGACCCCGCCGGCCAACAGCGCCATGGCGGACGCGCTGCGCCGCGCCGGCCTGGCGTAGGAGCCGCGCGAGCGGAAGCCGCTGCCGTGGACGGATCGGACGTGTCGAGCCGTCCACGGCTGCGCGCACACCCCTTCACCGGTCTTCGGGTGTCTGCCGGTCGCACATTCCTGCCAGCGCCCTGTCGAGCTGCCCTCGCCCATGGGGCGCGGCACGGGCGCCCGCTGGTTCCCGAGGACGGCAGAACCACCAGAACCACCCGGAAGTCGACCGCGTACCGTCTCGGTCGTGGGTGAGCGGGACGGCCGGGACTGGCGGGAGCAGCGGCGGCGGGCGGTGGCCGCCCACGCCGCGGCCGACGAGAGCCGGCGGGCCGCCGAGACCGCGGAGGCGGCCGAGCTGGTCGCCTGGTTCGTCGCGGAGGCCCACCGGCGCGGCCTGCCACCGGAGCGCCTGACGGCCCGGTCGTACGACGGGCGGGGCCCCTACCGGACGCGGCTGCGCGGCTGGTACATCGACCGGGGACGCACCCGGGCGGTCGACGTCGACGGCCGCTTCCACCTGCTGACCGTTCCGGGTGGCCTGCGGGCGCGGCTGTTCGGCGCGGATCCGCAGCCCAGCCCGCCGCCGCTGGTGGTCGGCGCCGGCGGGCGGGACGGCGAATCCATGCCGCTGCGGGCGATGCTCACCCGGCGGCTGGACGACGCCGGCTGAACCGCACCGCCAGGCCTGCCGCACCTTCGGCGTGAACAGGACGCCGTTCGTCCGTGGCCCCACCACAGCACGAGGATCACCCGTGTCCTCGCGTCCACCTCTGCGTTGTTCCGACGGGATCAGCACCGACTGTGCTTGTTTGAGCTTTCCCTCACGTCTGTGCCTGATAAAACCCTTCTAAGTGGTTTGTCCGTTTGGCTGGGAGGTAGGAACGGTGCCGGTTGCTGGTGTGGTGACGCTCGAGGGTCCTCCGCGGTCGGTTCCATTCGATCGGGGCAAGCGGGCGTTCGACGTCGTCGCCGCTGCCGTCCTGCTCGCGCTGCTCGCGCCGGTGTTTGCCGCGGTGGCGCTGCTGGTCGCCGTCGGACTGGGCCGCCCCGTGCTGTTCCGCCAGTGCCGCACCGGCCGCTATGGCGAGCCGTTCGAGCTGGTCAAGTTCCGGACGATGCGTCCGCCGGACCCGCGCCGTGGCCTGGTCGAGGATGCCGACCGGCTCACGCCGCTCGGTCGCTGGCTGCGCTCCACCAGCCTGGACGAGCTGCCCACGCTCTGGAACGTGCTGCGGGGCGACATGAGCCTCGTCGGGCCCCGCCCGCTGCTGCCGCAGTACCTGGCCCGCTACTCGCCGACCCAGGCGCGCCGGCACGAGGTACGGCCGGGTGTCACAGGTCTGGCCCAGGTGCGCGGCCGCAACGGGCTGAGCTGGGAGGCGAAGTTCGACCTCGACGTCGAGTACGTCGACAGCCGCTGCCTCCGGCTGGACCTGTCGATCCTCGCCGCGACGGTTCGTACCGTGCTGCGCCGGGAGGGGATCTCGGCGGCCGGCATGGCCACCGCTCCGGAATTCCTCGGCAGCCCGGCGGAGGCGGCACGCCGACCGATGGCGACGGCGCAGCGGGGCGACCACCGATGACGGACACCATTTATCTTTCCCCGCCTGATGTCGGGCCACTCGAGGAGTCGTACCTCGTCGCGGCCCTGCGCTCCGGCTGGGTCGCACCGGTCGGCCCAGACCTGGAGGCCTTCGAGAGCGAGGTCGCCGCGCGCGTCGGCACCCGCGGCGCGGTCGCGGTCAGCTCGGGTACCGCCGCGCTGCACCTGGCTCTGCTCGGAGTGGGCGTCGGGCCCGGCGACGTCGTGATCGTCCCCACGCTGACGTTCGTGGCCACCGCAAACGCCGTCCGGTACACCGGTGCCCGACCGGTCTTCGTCGACTGCGACCCGCGCACCGGCAACCTCGACGTGCCGCTCCTCACCGAATTACTCCGTCGGCTGCGCGCTCGCGGCGAGCGGGTAGCCGCGGTCGTGCCGGTCGACATGTTCGGAAGCTGCGTCGACTACACGGCGCTGCTGCCGGTTTGCCGGGAGGCGGAGGTGCCGGTGGTCGAGGACGCGGCGGAAGCCCTCGGGGCGGCGCACCGCGGCCGGCCGGCCGGGTCGTTCGGCAGGGTCGGCGTGCTGTCCTTCAACGGCAATAAGGTCCTGACAACGTCCGGCGGCGGGATGCTCGTCTCCGACGACCTGCCGCTGCTCGCCCGCGCCCGCCATCTGGCCACCCAGGCGCGGGAGCCCACGGTGCACTACGAGCACCGGGAGACCGGCTACAACTACCGGCTCAGCAATCTGCTGGCCGCACTTGGCCGGGCTCAGCTGGTGCGGCTGACCGGGATGATCGGCCGCCGCCGCCACCTGCGGGACTGGTACGCAAAGCTCTTCGCCCCGGTGCCCGGCGTGGAGCTCGTCGGCGCGGAGGACGCCGAATCCAACTGCTGGCTGACCGTCATCCGGGTCCGGCCGGACAGCTCCGGATGGTCGGCCGCCGACCTGGCCGCCCACCTCGCCACCCGCCGCATCGAGACGCGGCCGGTGTGGAAGCCGATGCACCGGCAGCCCGCCTACGCCGGTTGCGAGAGCCTGCTCACCGGAGCCGCGGACAGCCTTTTCGCGGAAGGGCTGACGCTGCCCAGCGGCAGTGCCCTCACCGAGCGGCAGGTCGCCACGGTGCTCAGCACGATCGAGGAGTTCCTGGCCGCCCGGTCGGAAGTGACCTCGGCGTGACGCCGCTGATCATCGTGGGCTGCGGCGGCCACGGCCGGGAGGTGCTGACCATCGCCCGGGCTGCGGCGGTCGCCGGCGGGCTTCGTTGGCGGCTGGTCGGGTTCGTCGACGACCGGCCATCGGAGGAAGACCTAAAGCGGGTCCAGCGGCTGGAAGTGCCCTACCTGGGTGGACTCGGGTGGCTGCACGACGCCCCACCGGACACCCACCACGTCATCGCGATCGGTGACCCGCAGGTGCGGCGGGCCGTCGCCATGCGGATCGACGCGTACGACATCCCAGCCGCGAGCCTCGTCCACCCAGCGGCGACGATCGGGCCCGACGCGCGGTACGGACCGGGATTCGTCGCCTTCGCGGGTGCCCGCGTCACCACGAACGTGACGATGGGCCGGCATGTCCACCTCAATCAGAACGCCACGGTCGGCCACGACTGCGTGCTCGCCGACTTCGTCTCGGTCAACCCGCTCGCCGCCATCTCCGGCGGCTGCTACCTGGCGGAGGGCGCGCTGGTCGGAGCTGCGGCGGCGGTTCTGGAGGACCTACGGATCGGGCGGGACAGCACGGTCGGGGCGAGCGCCTGCGTGGTGCGAGACGTGCCCGACGGCGTGGTGGTCAAGGGCGTACCGGCGCGCTGATCCCGGCCAGTTCTCACGGCACCGCTTTGCGGTAGGCCCTGAACTCATGAAAACGCCCAAAAGTCACTTCCAAGGCTGTAACAAGGACAAAAGGAACAGAAAATCCCCTCTGCCCTGTGGGGTGGAACCGGTCGAAGACGGGAGTTAGAACATGCCGCAGGACACCGGAAGCGCGCCGAGTGCCGAACAGCGGGTCCGCCGGACCAGGGCGCGCCGCCGCGCCCTGGGTTTCCTGGCCTACGACACCGCGGCCTGGGTGGGCGGCTTCGTCACCGCCGCCTGGACCCGCTACGAGTTCCACCTGCCTCCCGGACAGCTCGGTCGGGCGGCCACCACCGGCGGAATCGCGGCACTGATGTACGTGGCGATCGCCGCGGTGCGCCGGCTCCACTCAGGCCGGCATCCACTTGGGAGCCTTCAGGAGGTGCAGGGCGTCGCCGGCACCGTCGCCACGACCGCAGCCGTCCTGCTGATCGGGCTGCTGCCGTCGGCCGACCGGCCGGTACCCGCCAGCACGCCGCTGGTCGGCGGGGCGCTGGCACTGCTGTTCATGCTCGCCGCCCGCTTCGCTTACCGGCACCGCCGCGACCTCGCGATGCGTCCCGACGTGCGGTCGTCCACGCCGGTGCTGCTCTTCGGCCTCGGCGACGCCGGTCAGGGGCTGCTGCGGGCGATGCTCAGCGACCCGCGCGGCCGGTACCTGCCCGTTGGCGTCCTCGACGACGACCCCGACAAGCGCAACCTGCGCATCGGTGGCGTCCGCGTTCTCGGTGGCCGGGCCGATATCGCCGACGCGGTCCGCCGCACCGGTGCGACCACGGTGATCTTCTCGGTGGCCAACGCGGACGCCGCGCTGGTACGCCAGATCCGCGAGGCAACCCTGCAGACCGGCGCCGCGTTCAAGGTGCTGCCGCCGGTTCGCGACCTGGTCGACCACCGGATCACCGTGACCGACGTACGGGATGTCCAGATCAGCGACCTGCTCGGACGGCGCCAGGTGGTCGGCGAGCTACCGCTGAGCGGCAACAGCCTCGCCGGCCTGCGGGTGCTGGTCACCGGCGCCGGAGGCTCCATCGGATCGGAACTGTGCCGCCAGGTCATGAAGGCCGACCCTGGCGAGCTGATGATGCTGGACCGCGACGAATCCGCCCTGCACGCCCTCCAGATGTCGCTGAACGGCCGGGCCATGCTCGACGGACCCGAGCTGATCCTGGCCGACCTCCGCGACGACGAGCGCATCCGGCGGATCATCCGGGAGCGCCGGCCGGACGTCATCTTCCACGCCGCGGCGCTCAAGCACCTCACGCTCCTGCAGCGCCATCCCGGCGAGGCGGTCCTGACGAACGTGTGGGGCACCCTCTCGGTACTGGACGCCTGCCGCGACGTCGCCAAGTTCGTCAACATCAGCACCGACAAGGCAGCCGACCCGATCAGCGTCCTCGGCTACTCCAAGCGCATCACGGAGCTGCTCACGGCGCACGCCGCTTCCCGCCTTCCCGGCACCTTCCTCAGCGTCCGCTTCGGGAACGTGCTCAGCAGCCGCGGCTCGGTGGTCACGGCGTTCCAGCGGCAGATCGAGGCGGGCAACCCGCTGACCGTCACGCACCCCGACGTCACCAGATACCTGATGACCGTCGAGGAAGCGGTGCGCCTGGTGCTCCAGGCTGCGGAGATCGGCCGGGACGGGGAGGCGCTCGTGCTCGACATGGGCGAGCCGGTGCGGATCGCCGACCTGGCCCGGCAGATGGCCGAGCAGGCAGCCAGCCACGTGCCGATCGTCTACACCGGACTGCGACCCGGCGAAAAGCTGCACGAGGATCTGCTCGGCACCGGGGAAGTCGACGCGCGTCCGCTACACCCGCTCATCTCACACGTCGCCGTGCCGGCGCTCGACCCGCTGGAGGTCAGCGGTCTGGACCCGTACGACGACGCGGAGAAGCTGATCGCCGAACTGGCGGCGCTCTGCGCCCAGCCGATGAGGTCTCTCGCCGACGGCGGACGCCGCGAACCCCTGCCGGCCGGACTGACCTCCGCCCGAGCGGAGACCCGGTCAACGTCGTCCAGTCACCCGGGCTCCTGAGGGTCGGGCCTGCGAGTAGGAGTCGTCGGAACGCTCCGCTCGTTGAGCCAGCGAGACGATCTCAGGACGACGTCGGGAAGGCAACCGGGGCACCGTGACCAATCAGCACGAGGACAAACCGTCTCGGGTCGAGGCCCGGACCGTCGCGCCCGAGCAGCTTGGCCGGATGAGGAGAACGGCGGCCACGGCTCCGACGAAGGGCCGGTCCGTGGTACGGACGGTGGGTCACCTCGTGCTGGCTCAAGCGTTCGTCGGCGCGGCCAGCCTGGTCATCAACATCCTGGCGGCCCGGTCGATGGGGCCGGCGGGCCGGGGCAGTCTGGCGCTGCTGCTCCAACTGACCTACGTGGTCAACCTCCTTGCCGTCGCCGGGTCGGACCGTTCCTACCCGGCGACGGCCCCGGTGGACCGGGGGGCGCGCGCCGCGACGGCCGACATGCTACGCCTCGTCGCACCGGCAGCGGTGCTGGCGATGGCCGCCCTCGGCCCGATCGTCCTCATCATCGACGCGGGTACGCGCCACCACCTCGCCGTGCTGTCGGGGTTCCTGCTCGTCGCCACGGTCCTCGCGCTGAACTCCGCGCTGCGGACCGGTGCCGCCGCCTCCGGCGTCGCCAGCCCGTACCTGACGGCTACGGTCGCCGGTCAGGTGACCCTCGTCGCGGCGGCGGCCGTGCTCACCGCGGGCGGCGCCGACTCCGTCGAAGTGTGGCTGATCGCCTACGGCGGCAGCCTCGCGGTCGCCCCGATGGTGGCGTTCGGGCTGCTCCGCAGAGCCGCGCCGGCACGCCCGGCGCAACGTCACAGCCTGGCCCCCGCCCGCCGTCTCGGCCTGCGGCTGCTCCCAGCCGCGGTCGCCGGCATGATCACGCTCCGCGTCGACCGGATCATGCTGCCGTGGCTCGGCTCCTACGAGCAGTTGGGCCTGTACATCGTCGTCGCGACCGTCGCCGAGCTCGCCATCTGGCCAGTCCAGTCGTACGTGGACGCCCAGGCGCCTCGGTGGCATCAGCGCTTCCTCCAGGGCGACCTACGCGTGTCCAGGCCGCTGCTGGCAGCCACCGCCTACGGCGTCGTCGCCGGAATCGGGCTGATTGCCGCGGGTCATCTGCTCATCGTGCCGGTCCTCGGCGAGGAGTACGCCTCCGCCACCGGCCTTCTCATCCCGCTCGCCGTCGGCGCGGTCGGCTACAGCGTGAGCAGGATGGCAGTCGGACTGGCGGTGGCGACCGAACGCGCGGGCAGCGCACTGATCGCCGACATCCCGTCGATGGTGGTGGCGCTCGGCGCCTATCTCGTCCTGATCCCACGACACGGCGCCATGGGCGCTGCCGTCGGCTCCGCGGTCGCGTACGGGGCCGCCGCGGTTCTAGCAGTGGCCAGCACGCTCGCCGTCACCTCCGGGCGCCCTCATCGCCGCTTCCGCGCACAGTCCACCAACAACCGGTCGCGGCCTCCCTCGCCGACCCGGAACTGACCAACCAGGAGACGTACGATGGCAAACCTGGTGTACCCAACGCCCACCGCGATCTCGCATGATCGCGTCTCGCCGACCGGTCCCCCACATCGTCATCAGGCCCGGCCAGAAGTATCCCTGGTCCTGCTGACCGCCTTGTTCGTCGTGGCCCTCGCGGGGCGAGCCACGCCGGAACGACTGGGCCTGCCCATGGGCGGCGACATGGACCTGCGGATCCCCGGCTGCGCCGCACTATTCGCAGCGGCGCTGCTCTGGCAGATCAGCCAGTCTGCACGGGGGCAGGCCCGTCAGTGGCCGCGAATGTTCCATCTCTTCACGGCGCTGATCGCTCTGCAGATATCGGCGGCCTTCTGGGCGCCGTCCGGCGCGCGGATCGAGCAGGCCACCTGGGATCTGCTGAGCCTGTGGATCCTGGTGCTGATCACCGTCGTCTTCTCCGCTGGTGACCCACGACGCGCCGCGCGGATCCTCCTGGCCCTGTTGCTCGCCGCCGGAATCGCGTACGCCGTCGCCGCCCTGGTCACAGGACCGCAGTTGGGTGGTCGCTACTCCGCCTTCGGCGGTGGACCCAACATCTTCGTCCGAGTCGTGGCGTTGGGAATTATCGCGTCGGTCGGCCTGTTCGCCATCTCCCGCAAGTGGTGGCTGCTCATACCGCTCCCGCTGCTGGCCGCCGCCGCCGTGCTCTCCGGTTCACGGGGTGGCCTGGTGGCACTCGTGGGCGCTGCCACGGCCTTCTTCGTGCTGTTCGCCCGCCGGCGGTTCGTGCTGCTGGTGGGCACACTCGTGATCGGCGGTGCCGTCAGCTGGGGCGTCTGGTCCCTGGTGGGTGCCCGGTTCGAGGAGGTCGCAGAGCGCCGCTACTCGACCACGGGCATCCAGCAGGGTGACTTCTCCGCGCGGCCAGAACTGCTGTCCCACGCCTGGGAGATGTTCAAGAGGAATCCGATCACCGGCGCGGGAATGGACAGCTTCCAAGTCGAGGTCGGCTTCGGTTATCCGCACAACTACTTCGCCGGGCTGGCGGCGGAGACCGGGCTGGTCGCCATTCTCCTGGCGGTGCTCGTCATCGGTAGTTGGTGGCGCCAGGGGCGGAGGTGGTCCGCCGCCCCCGGTGAACAGATCACCTGCGCCGTGGGAGCCATCTACGTGCTGTTGGCCAGCATGTTCTCCGGCGACTACTTCGACACCCGGTTCTGCTGGATCCTCGCCGTCGTGGCCGTGCTCGGGGCTCGCCCCAAGACTTACCCGTCCAGAAACCAGATGGAGATTCCACCATGGCATCACACCAGTCCACGACGCGGCGCGTCCTCGTTCTGAACCACTACGCCAAACCGCTGTCACACGCGGGAGGCACGCGTCACGTCGAACTCTTCGGCCGGCTGCGCGGCTGGCACTGGAGCATCGTCGTCGCGGGTCTGGACCACGTCACCCACCGCCGGTACACACCAGAGGATCCGCACTTCGTCACCGTTCCGGTGACCAGCTACACCCGAAACGACTACCGACGAGTGCTGAGTTGGTTCACCTACTCGTGGCGGGCCTTCCTGGCGGGTCTGCGTCAGCCGCGTCCGGACGTGGTGTACGCGTCGACACCGCACATTCTGGCTCCGGTCACCGGTTGGGCGCTCGCCAGGCTCCGTCGAGCCCGGTTCGTGCTGGAGGTTCGCGACCTTTGGCCGGAGGCGATGGTCAGCACCGGGTATCTGCGTCGAGGATCGGCGATCCACCGTCTCCTTCAGGCCCTTGAACACTGGATCTACCGTCGCGCCGACCGCATCGTCATGGTGGCGCACGCCTGGCACTCGTACTTCGGGGACGCCGGAGTGGATCCGGCGAAGCTGGTCTGGGTGAGCAACGGCGCCGAGCCCGATGACTTCAGGCTGCGCCCCGACACCTACCAGCCGTTGCGCGATCGGGTCCCGGTCCGGGGCAAACTGTTCGTCTTCGCCGGTTCGCACGGCCCGATCAACGGCCTCGACAGGCTCCTCGATGCGGTCGCGGAGGTGCCCGAGCACACTTTCGTCCTTATCGGCGACGGACATGACAAGGAGCAACTTGTCCTCCGAGCCCGCACTGAGGGCCTGACCAACATCCATTTCCTCGACGCGATGCCCAAGGAGGAACTGCGCGGCGTCCTAGGCGGGGCAGACGTCGGCGTTCATGTTCTCGCCGACAGTCCCGTCTACCGCATGGGCGCCAGCCCGAACAAGCTCTACGACTACCTGGCAGCCGGCATACCCGTGATCAACAACTGCCCAGGTGAGCCAGAGGACATCCTGGTGTCGAGCGGGTCAGGGCTGACGGTGGAGACCGACGAACTGGCTGCAGGCCTTCGTAAACTCGCCGAGCTGGACGACGCATCCCTGCGGGAGATGGGACGGCACGGGCGGCGGTACGTCGAGGAGCACCGCTCGCGCACCATCATGGCCGCACGCCTGCAACGACTGCTGGACGAGGTGATCGGCCGTAGTCCGGCAGCCAGCTAAGTGGATGTTCGTGGGCGCCGACCCGCGGATCGCTGGTCGCGCCCCGACCGACCACGTCAGCCCGCACACCGGCCGTCGGGTCCGCCCCTTTGGTCATTGACATGCGTCATCACACTCGGAAGGCTCGCTTCACAGGTCCTTCCACACCAGGAGGCGCAATGAGGCGCACGCGGCTGGCGATCGCCGGCGTGTTCACTCTGGTCGGCGCACTCGCGTTGACCGCACCGGCAAGCGCACGGCCTCCGTCCGATCCGGACGGCCGTGACGGTCTGGAGGTGTACGTCGGGACGGTGAGCCCAGAGCAGCTGGAGAAGCTGCGCCACGCCGGGGTCGACCTCGGCCACGAGCACACGGAGACCGACCGTTCCGGGGCGACCCGCATCGAGACGGTGCTCAGCAAACGGCAGGCGGCGAGGCTGGCCGGCCAGGGCGTGAAGCTGGAGGTCAAGAAGGTACGCGGCAAGGAGGCCAGCCGGGCGCTGCGCGAGCAGGCGGCCAGCGGCTGGTCGGCGTTCCGCTCGTACAGCGAGCCCGGCGGCATCCGGGACGAGATCACCGCCACGGCGGCCCGTCACCCGAAGCTGACCAAGGTGCAGACCATCGGCCGCAGCCATCAGGGCAAGCCGATCCTCGCGGTCAAGGTCACCAGGGACGCGAAGAAGGTGCGGGACGGCAAGCGGCCGGCGGTGCTGTACGCCAGCGCGCAGCACGCCCGCGAGTGGATCACGCCGGAGATGACCCGGCGCCTGATGCACCACGTGCTCGACAACTACGGCAAGGACCGGGAGATCACCCGGCTGGTGGACACCACGGAGCTGTGGTTCGTGCCGGTCGCCAACCCGGACGGCTACGACCACACCTTCACGCCGGGCAACCGGCTGTGGCGCAAGAACCTGCGGGACAACGACGGTGACGGTCAGATCACCACCGCCGACGGCGTGGACCTGAACCGCAACTTCAGCTACAAGTGGGGGTACGACAACGAGGGCTCCTCCCCCGACCCGAACAGTGACACCTACCGCGGGCCGGGGCCGAACTCGGAGCCGGAGACCAAGGCGCTGGACCATCTGTTCCGGCGGGTCGGCTTCGAGTTCCTCGTGAACTACCACTCGGCGGCCCAGTTGCTGCTCTACGGCGTGGGCTGGCAGGTCAGCACGCCCACTCCGGACGACGTGATCTACGAGGCGATGGTCGGTGACGACGCCAACCCGGCGGTGCCGGGCTACGACCCGGACATCTCCGCCGAGCTGTACACCACCAACGGCGACACCGACACGCACGCCACCGTCCGGTACGGCACGTTGGGCTTCACCCCGGAGATGTCCACCTGCCAGGCCGCGGCGGCCTCCGACCCGGACGACGAGTGGCATCCGGAGGACTGCGTCAGCAGCTTCATCTTCCCGGACGACGAGGACCTGATCGCCGCGGAGGTGGCGAAGAACCTGCCGTTCGCGCTCGCGGTGGCGAAGTCGGCGCACGACCCGGACGACCCGGTCTCGGTGGTGGGCCGCAGCACCGCCGACTTCGTGGTGGACGCCTTCGACACGTCGTACGGGCGCAACCAGCAGGTCGCCTCGACCACCCGCCGGGCGCTGAAGAACGTCCGGATGCACTACACGGTCAACGGCGGCCGGACGAAGACCGTCAGCGTCCGGGAGTGGCAGGGCGGCGAGCGGTACGGCAACACCCACGACGACTACTACGCCGAGCTGCGCGGCACGGTGACCGGGACGCGACCGGGCGACCGGGTCGAGGTGTGGTTCAGCGGAAACAAGCCCGGGAAGGGCAAGGTCAGCAGCGACCGCTTCACGTACCAGGTGCACGACGACATCGGCGGCGAGGTCCTGGTGCTGGCGATGGAGGACGTGACCGGTCTGAGCCCGGCCCAGGACACGACCACGGCGAAGTACGCCGACGAGATGGCCGCGGCGCTGACCGCCGCCGGGCGCACAAGCGACGTGTACGACTTCGACGCGATGGGTCGCGCGGCGCCGCACCACCTGGGGGTGCTGTCGCACTACAAGACGGTGCTCTGGGAGACCGGTGACGACGTGATCCTCCGCGAGCCCGGGCAGGTGCCGGGCACCGCCGCACGGGCCGCGCTGGACACCGAACTGGCCGTCCGGGACTACCTCAACGAGGGTGGCAAGCTCCTGCTCAGCGGCAAGTACGCGCTGTTCGCGCAGGCCGCCAACGGCGCGTACGCGTACCACCCGAACGCGCCGGCGGAGTGCACCGATCCCGACGACGCCACCTGCCTGCCGCTGCTCAACGATTTCCAGCAGTACTGGCTGGGCGCGTACACGTACGTCAGCGACGGCGGCACCGGCGAAGACGGGCCGTACGCGCTGACCGGCGACGACGGCGCCTTCGCCGGTTTCGAGGGCACCCTGAACGCCCCGGGCTCGGCGGCGAACCAGGACCACACCGCGTCGTTCCTGACCACGTCGAGCTTCCTGCCGCGGGACCAGTTCCCGCAGTTCGCGAGCTCGGCACCGGTCGGCTGGGTGCGGCCCGGGTCGGCCCCGTTCGACCCCCGGACCGGCGACTGGTACCTGTGGAGCGGGCAGGCCGACGAGTCGTACAAGCGGCTCACCCGCACCATCGACCTCACCGGCGCCAGCAGCGCGGAGCTACGCTTCCACACCTCGTACGACATCGAGCCGAACTGGGACTACATGATCGTCGAGGCGCACGAAGTGGGCAGCGACGACTGGACCACGCTGCCGGACGCCAACGGCCGCACCGGCACGGGCACCGGCGACAGTTGCGCCTCGGGCTGGGTCGAGCAGATCCACCCGTGGCTCGCCCGGTACCAGGGTGAGGACTGCTCGCCGACCGGCACCACCGGCACCTGGAACGCCGTCACCGGCGCCTCGGGGGGCTGGCAGGAGTTCGTCGCCGACCTCTCCGCGTACGCGGGTAAGCAGGTCGAGGTGTCGATCTCGTACGTGTCGGACTGGGGCACCCAGGGTCTCGGGGTCTTCCTCGATGACGCCCGGGTGATCGTGGACGGGGCGGCGGTCAGCGAGACGTCGTTCGAGACTGCCGACCTGGGCGGCTGGACGGTGGCCGGTCCGCCGCCGGGTTCGCCCGGCAACAGCTCCGACTGGTCGCGCAGCCAGCAGGCGTTCGAGGAGGGGTCGGCGGTGGTCACCACGGACACCGTCTACCTCGGCTTCGGGCTGGAAGGGCTCGCCCCGGCGGCCCGTGACGACCTGGTGAAGCGGGCGCTGACCCACCTCGGGACGGCCCGCCGCTGACGGTCCTCTCTCCGGTGCGCCGGCGGTCCACCCGGACCGCCGGCGCACCTGCCGTCTCGGAGCGGTCCTGTCGGCCGGCCCCGGGAGGTCGACAGCGGCGCGAAGCCCGCCGGGGACGACCACGAATGTGGTGAGCTGGGAACATGGATCGGATCCGACTCGGGTTGGTGCTGCACCCGACCCGGGACGTCTCCGAGGTGGTCGACATCATCGCCGACTGGGTCGCCCGGTACCGGATGACGCTGGTGGTGCGCGCCGAGGACCGGCACCGGGTGCCCGCCACGGTGGAGGCGGTGCCCGCCGACCAGGTGGCGTCGTCCTGTAACGCCCTGATCAGTATCGGCGGGGACGGCACGATGCTCGGCGCGCTACGCTCGGCGGTCCACGACCCGAAGCCGGTGCTCGGGGTGCACCTGGGTCGGCTGGGGTTTCTGGTCGAGGTGGAGCCGCCGGAGCTGCCGGCCGCGCTGGAGCGGTTGGCGAACAGGGACTTCACCGTGGAGCGGCACAGCTGCCTGGCCTGTGACGTCTGCGGCGACGACCTGGTCGCGTTCAACGACATCGCGCTGGTCCGGCAGCCCGGGGCGGGCTTCGTCACGGCCACGCTGGCCGTGGACGGGCAGCGGTACGGCTACTACCGCTGCGACGCGCTCGTGGTGAGCACGCCGACCGGGTCGACCGCGTACAGCTACGCGGCGGGCGGCCCGCTGGTGTCACCGGCGAGCGACGCGGTGGTGGTGACGCCGTCCGCGCCGATGGCCGGCATCTCCCGTTCGGTGATCCTCTCCCCCGACGAGCGGATCCGCCTGGAGCTGACTGCGGGCTCCGCGCCGGTCGCCGTGGAGGTGGACGGCCTGGTGATCCGGGACGCCGCCACCGAGGGCGCGGTGGAGGTGTCGTATCGCCGGGACGCGGGTCTCGTGGTTCGCCTCGACCCGCGCCGCTACCAGGAGCGCAACCAGCTCAAGCTGAGCCTGCTGGACCTACCCCTGCTCCCGGAGCAACTCCGCGAACTCCTCCCGGAATCCCTGCGCGAGCAGCTGAACCGCCGCGAGTTGTCCCCACCCCGCTGACCCGCGGGGGATTGGACGCCGTCAGGCCCCTGCCAGCACCGACGACACCAGGCTCCTCGCTTCTTCCTGGATCCGGGTCAGGTGCTCGGGGCCCTGGAAGGACTCGGCGTAGATCTTGTAGACGTCCTCGGTGCCCGAGGGGCGGGCGGCGAACCAGCCGCTCTCCGTCGTCACCTTGAGGCCGCCGATCGGCGCGCCGTTGCCCGGCGCGGTGGTGAGCGTGGCGGTGATCGGCTCGCCGGCCAGCTCGGTGGCCGTCACCTGCTCCGGGGAGAGCTTGCCGAGCACGGCCTTCTCCGCGCGGCTGGCCGGGGCGTCGATCCGCGCGTACGCCGGCGCGCCGAACCGCCCGGCCAGTTCCGCGAAGTGCTCGCTCGGGGTCCGACCGGTCACCCCGATGATCTCCGCAGCGAGGAGGCAGAGCAGGATGCCGTCCTTGTCGGTGGTCCAGGTGTTGCCGTCGCGGCGCAGGAAGGAGGCGCCGGCGCTCTCCTCGCCGCCGAAGCCCACCGCGCCGTCGAGCAGCCCCGGCACGAACCACTTGAAACCGACCGGCACCTCCAGCAGCGGGCGGCCCAGGTCGGCGGCCACCCGGTCGATCATGGACGAGGAGACGAGCGTCTTGCCGACGGCCGCGGCCGGCCCCCACTCGGAGCGGGTGCGGAACAGGTGGGCGATCGCCACCGCCAGGTAGTGGTTCGGGTTCATCAGGCCCGCGTCGGGGGTGACGATGCCGTGCCGATCGGCGTCGGCGTCGTTGCCGGTGGAGACCTGGAACCGGTCGCGGGCGGCGATCAGCGAGGCCATCGCGTTCGGCGACGAGCAGTCCATTCGGATCTTGCCGTCCCCGTCCAGCGTCATGAACCGCCAGGTCGGGTCGACCGTGGGGTTCACCACGGTGAGGTCGAGGCGGTGCCGCTCGGCGATCTCGCCCCAGTAGGCGACGCTGGCGCCGCCGAGTGGGTCCGCACCGATGCGGACCCCGGCCGCGCGGACCGCGTCGAGGTCGAGCACCGCCGGCAGGTCGTCCACGTACCGGCCGAGGAAGTCGTACGTGCCGGTGGTGTCGGCGGCGCGCGCCCGCGCGTACGGGATGCGGCGCACCTCCTTGAGCCCGGCGGCGAGGATCGCGTTCGCGCGGTCCTGGATCCACTTCGTGACGTCGGTGTCCGCCGGCCCACCGTGGGTCGGGTTGTACTTGAACCCGCCGTCGTCGGGCGGGTTGTGCGACGGCGTGATCACGATGCCGTCGGCGAGCCCGCTGGTCCGGCCCCGGTTGTGGGTGAGGATTGCGTGCGAGACGGCCGGCGTCGGGGTGTAGCCGTCGCGGCTGTCGAGCAGGACGGTGACCTCGTTGGCGGCGAGCACCTCCAGCGCGTCGACCGCGGCGGGCGCGGAGAGCGCATGCGTGTCCCGGCCGAGGAAGAGCGGGCCGTCCAGGCCACGCTCCCGCCGGTAGTCGCAGAGCGCCTGGGTGACGGCGAGGATGTGGTCGGAGTTGAAGGCGTTGCGCAGCGACGAGCCGCGGTGCCCGGAGGTGCCGAAGGAGACCTGCTGGGCCGGGTCCTCCGGGTCCGGGTGCTCCGCGTAGTACGCGGTTACCAGCATCGGCACGTCGACCAGGTCGGACGGCTGGGCGGGCTGCCCGGCGCGGGGATGCTTGCTCACGGTGCCTGCCTTTCGCTCGCGACTGCGGGGCTCGCAAGCTCACTCCTCGCGCTCACGGTTCCACCTTCTGGCCTTTGCCGATTACCACGATGCCGTTGTCGGAGACGGTGTAGCGCTGCCGGTCCTTCTCCAGGTCCACGCCGATCTCGGCGCCCTCCGGCACGATCACGTTCTTGTCGAGGATGGCCCGGCGGACCACGGCGTGCCGGCCGATGTCGACGCCCTCCATCAGCACCGCGCCGTCGACGTGCGCCCAGGAGTGGACCTTGACCTTCGGCGAGACGATCGAGTTCTCCACCAGCGACCCGGAGATCACCGCGCCGGGCGAGACCATCGAGGCGACGGCCCGGCCGACCCGCTCACCCCACTGGTGCACGAACTTCGCCGGCGGGAACGGCGGCTGCTCGGTGTAGATCGGCCACTCGAAGTTGTAGAGGTTGAACACCGGGTGGACGTTGATCAGGTCCATGTGGGCGTCGTAGAAGGAGTCGAGCGTCCCCACGTCCCGCCAGTACCCGCGGTCGCGGTCGGTGCTGCCCGGCACCTCGTTGTCACGGAAGTCGTAGACGTTGGCCTCGCCGCGGTCGACAAGCATCGGGATGATGCTGCCACCCATGTCGTGCTTGCTGGACTTGTCCTCCGCGTCGCGCTCGACCGCCTCGCAGAGCGCCCTGGTGGTGAAGACGTAGTTGCCCATCGAGGCGTAGATCTGGTCGGGCGCGTCGGGCAGGCCGACCGCGTCGGTGGGCTTCTCCCGGAAGGCGCGGATCCGCCGGCCGTCCTCGCCGACCTCGATGACCCCGAACTGGTCGGCCATGGACAGCGGCTGCCGGATGCCGGCCACGGTCACGCCGGCGCCGGAGGCGATGTGGTCCTCCACCATCTGCCGGGGGTCCATCCGGTAGATGTGGTCGGCGCCGAAGACGATCACGTAGTCCGGCTGCTCGTCGTTGATCAGGTTGAAGCTCTGGTAGATGGCGTCGGCCGAGCCGGCGAACCACCACGGGCCGCGGCGCTGCTGGGCGGGCACCGGCGTGACGTAGTTGCCGAGCAGCGTCGACATCCGCCAGGTCTTGGTGATGTGCCGGTCCAGTGAATGGGACTTGTACTGGGTCAGCACGACGATCTTGAGGTACCCGGCGTTGGCCAGGTTGGAGAGCACGAAGTCGACCATGCGGTACATCCCGCCGAACGGGACGGCCGGCTTGGCCCGGTCCTGGGTGAGCGGCATCAGGCGCTTGCCCTCCCCACCCGCCAGGACGATCGCGAGCACCTTGGCAGCCATGTCCCGACGCTAGCGACCCCGCCGTCACTTCACCACTCGTACGGGCACAGTTCCGCAGCCGGTGCGGCGTCCAGTTCTGCACTAGGGTGCGGTCATGACCGACTCCGCCGGGCTACGTGTGGACCTGCTGACCCGCGAGTACCCGCCCGAGGTGTACGGCGGCGCCGGGGTGCACGTCGAGTACCTGGCTCGCGAGCTGCGCCGCCTCGCCGACGTGCGGGTCCACTGCTTCGGCGCGCCGCGCACCGAGCCGGGCGTCACCGCGTACGCCGAGCCGGCCGGCCTGGTCGACGCGAACCCGGCGCTGCGGACCATGGGCGTCGACCTGGCGATGGCGGCCGGCTGCGCCGGCACCGACGTGGTGCACAGCCACACCTGGTACGCGAACCTGGCCGGGCACACCGCGAAGCTGCTGCACGGCGTGCCGCACGTGGTGACCGTGCACAGCCTGGAGCCGCTGCGGCCGTGGAAGGCCGAGCAGCTCGGCGGCGGCTACGCGCTCTCGACGTGGTGCGAGCGGACGGCGGTGGAGGCCGCCGACGCGGTGATCGCGGTGAGCGCGGGGATGCGGCAGGACGTGCTGACGGCGTACCCGGCGGTGAACCCGGACCGGGTGCGGGTCGTGCACAACGGCATCGACAACGCGCAGTACGCCCCCGACCCGGGCACCGACGTCGTCGACCGGCTGGGGATCGACCCGGCCCGCCCCAGCGTCGTGTACGTCGGGCGGATCACCCGCCAGAAGGGCCTGCCGTACCTGCTGCGGGCGGCGCGGGAGCTGCCCGCCGACACCCAGCTCGTGCTGCTGGCCGGCGCTCCCGACACACCGGAGATCGGCGCCGAGGTGGAGAGTCTGGCCGCCGAGCTGCGCGCCACCCGCTCGGGCGTGGTGTGGGTGGCCGAGATGCTGCCCAAGCACGAGGTGATCCAGGTGCTGACCCACGCCACCGTCTTCGTCTGCCCGTCGGTCTACGAGCCGATGGGCATCGTCAACCTGGAGGCGATGGCCTGCGAGACCGCGGTGGTCGCCACGGCGACCGGCGGTATCCCGGAGGTCGTCGCCGACGGCGAGACCGGGCTGCTCGTGCCGATCGAGCAGGCCGGCGACGGCACCGGCCGGCCGCTGAACCCGGAGCGGTTCGTGGCCGACCTCGCGACCCGGATCAACGAGTTGCTGGCGGCTCCGGAGCGGGCCGCCGCGTACGGCCGGGCCGGGCGCCGGCGCGCCGTGGAGCACTTCTCCTGGGACAGCATCGCCAAGCGCACCCTGGAGGTGTACCGCTCCGTCGGCGCCGCGGGGTAAGGAAGGGCCCCCTGTTAACGCCTGCGGTAGAGGAAGGGCCCCTTCTTAACACCACCCCTTAACACCACCCCGATCGTGATCCGCCGGAAGCAAGGCTTGTGTGATGTCGCAGAGTTCCAGGCGTGCCTATCGAAGAGGGCTGTCGCGCGAGCTCGTCATCGACGCGGCCCTGGCCCTGACCGCCGAGCGTGGGCTGGACGGCTGGAGCATGCGGGACCTCACCTCGCACCTGGACACCTCGCTGTCGGTGATCTACCACCACGTCGGCGACCGGGAGCGGGTGTGCGCCTCCGTTGTCGACCGGATCTTCACGGAGATGGACCTGGTGATCGACGGATCCGACTGGCGGACCCTGCTGCGCACTGTGTTGTCGGCCATGATCGAACATCTGGTGGTCTATCCCGGCGTTGCCGCCTGGCTGCTGCGCAACGGCCCGCAGACCGAGCAGTTGCTGCCCCTGCTCGACGCCGGCGTGACCCGGATGCTGGACGCCGGGTGGGGCGAGGAGGCCGCCATCGCCTACTCGTTCGCGTTCAACGCCTGCCTGGGGGCGATCGCGCTCGGCGACCAGGACCTCGGTGCCACCGGTGCCGGTCTCGCCGGCCTTGGGCAGCTGATCGAGTCGCAGCCGTCGGTCGGTTCCGGCGCCGCGCGGATGCGGGTGATGGTGGCCCGCTTCACCGGGGACGTCACCGAACGGGCGGCGGCCCGGCGGGACTACTGCCGGTACACCCTCGACCGCGTCCTGGGCGGGCTCGAGGCACGGTTGCGCGAGATCGAGGACGCCCGGCCCGCGCCGAGCTGACCCCCGGTGGGTACGGCTCGAGGCCGCTCGTGACCGCGTACGAATTGTCCAGCCTGCGGATGCCGCACGCGGGCACTCCCGCTCGGCCCCGGACCGGTAGGCTACGAATTAGAACAGCGATCTAATTGACGGTCCCGGGGGGCGCGGTGGGCGCAGCGGTTCAGGATCCGGCGGTGACACGGCCGACCCGGCCGGAGCGGAAGGCACAGCGAAGCGGGCTGAGCGTCGTGCTCGCTCCCGTGCGGACGCGACTGGCGGTGGCCGCCGCGCTGCAGCTGATCGGGGCCCTGGCCGGGCTGGCGCCGTACATCGCGGTGGTGGAGATCGCACGCGAGTTCCTCGGTGGTAACGCGGTGGACCGCGGCGAGGTGTGGCTCTGGGTGGCGGTGGCGGCCGTGGGTTTCGTGGTACGCACGGCATGCGCCACGAGCGCGTACACCATCAGCCATGTCGCCGACGCCGACGTCGGCCTGCAGATCCGGCGCGACACGGCTGAGCGACTGAGCCGGGTGCCGCTTGGCTGGTTCACGCGGCGCAGTTCCGGTCAGGTGAAGCGCGTCCTTTCCGATGACGTCACCGCCGTGCACCACGCGGTGGCGCACGTGGTCAACGATCTGGTGGCCGCGGTCGTCACTCCTCTTGTCACGCTGGGCTACCTGTTCTGGCTCGACTGGCGGCTGGCCGTGATCTGCCTCGGTCCGCTTGTGGTGTGGTTCGGCCTGGTGGCCTACATGATGCGGGATGAGGACGCGCGTACGGCACGCTGGAGCGCCGAACTGGACAAGGTCAACGCGGCCGTCGTCGAATTCGTCGACGGCATCGCAGTCGTCAAGGCCTTCGGCCAGGTGGGACGCGCCCAGGATCGCTACCGCCACGCCGGCGACGATCTCGCGCGCTTCCTCAGTGAGTGGGCGGGCCCGATGCGCCACCTGGACTCGCTCGCCTCTTTGATCATCTCGCCGCCGGTGCTGCTGCTCGCGGCGCTCGGCGGCGGTGTGTGGCTGGACGCCGACCCTGCCGAGGTGGTCGCGTTCGTCATGTTGGCGGTCGGGCTGGGGGCGCCGGTGCTGGCGCTCGGCTTCGGCGCCCAGGCGATGCAGGTGGCGACCGACGCCGCGGGCCGGGTGGCCGAGCTGCTGGCGACCCCCGAGCTGCCGGTCGCCGCGGAGCCGCGGCACCCGGTCGGTGCGCGCGTCGAACTCGACGGCGTACGTTTCTGCTACGACGGTCGCGCCACCGTGCTGGACGGCATCGACCTCGCGCTGGAGCCCGGCACGGTGACCGCGCTTGTCGGTCCGTCCGGGTCGGGCAAGTCGACGCTGGCCCGCCTGTTGCCACGGTTCTGGGACGTCGACGAGGGCGCCGTTCGCATCGGCGGCGTCGACGTACGGGAGCTGCCCGAGCGGGAGCTGTACCGGCACATCGGATTCGTCTTCCAGGAGACGTCGCTGTTGCGCACCAGCGTCCGCGACAACATCGCCCTGGGCCGTCCTGACGCTACCTTCGCACAGGTCGAGGCGGCAGCGCGGGCGGCGCAGATCCACGATCGCATCACGGCGCTGCCGCGTGGCTACGACAGCGTGGTGGGCGAGGACGCGCACCTGTCCGGCGGCGAGGCACAACGGGTCTCGATCGCCCGGGCGATCCTGGCCGACACCCCTGTTCTGGTGCTCGACGAGGCGACGGCCTTCGCCGATCCGGAGTCCGAGGCGGCGGTGCAGGACTCGCTGTCCCGCCTGATCTCCGGCCGGACGCTGCTGGTGATCGCCCACCGGCTGCACACGATCCGCGGCGCGGACCGCATCGTGGTCCTCTCCGGCGGCCGGATCGTCGAGTGCGGCCGGCACGACGAGCTGGTCGCGGCCGGCGGCGCCTACGCCCGGATGTGGGCAGCCCAGACGGTCGCATCGGAGGAACCGGCATGATCCGCAAATTGTTCGGAATGGTCGACCGTGCCGACCGGCCCCGGTTCATCCGGTGGGTCGGGTTGCTTGTCGCCTTCTCGGTGTTGCAGGGCACCTGCGTCCTGCTCGTGGTCCCCGTGTTGCGACCGCTGCTGAACGGTGACCGCGAAGCCGCCGTGCCGTGGCTGGTCGTACTCGCCGCGGTCACGGCCGCGACCTGTGCGGCATTCTACGCGCAGGCCCTGCACGGTCAGCAGATCGCCGATGACCTGCTGCTCGGGCTGCATCACCGCGTCGGCGATCATCTTGCGCGGCTGCCGCTGGGCTGGTTCGGCACCGGCCGGCACGGTCGGCTGACGCACTCCATGTCCCAGGGCACGGCGAACATCATCGGCGTACCGGCCCACCTCATGCAGCCGGTGGTCAGTGCGGCGGTGACCCCCGCCGTGGTCGCCGTGGGCATGGTCGTGTTCGACTGGCGGCTCGCGACTGCGCTGATCATCGTCGGGCTGCTGCTGCTCGCCACGCACAACTGGTCCCAGGCAGCCATCGCCCGCAGTTTCGCCGCGATCGACAGCGCCGCGGTCGAGTCGGCCAGCCGGGTGGTGGAGTTCGCGCAGCGCCAGCCCGTGTTGCGGGCGTTCGGCCGGATCGGCGAGGACAACCGCCTGCTCGACGACGCCCTCGTCGGGCAGCGCCGCGCGTACGGCGAGATGAGCCGCAACGCGGTGACCGCCCTGATCGCCTTCTCCACCGCGGTGCAGGCCGCGTTCGTCGCGCTGATCGCCATCGGCGTGACGCTGGCGCTGGGCGGTTCGCTCGATCCGGCCGAGCTGATCGTGCTGCTCGTACTGGTGACGCGGTTCGTCGGTCCGCTCATCGAAGTCGTCGATCACGCGGCTGCGCTGCGGATGGCGTCCGAGGACGTCGACCGCATCGACGAGGTGCTCGCCGTACGGCCCCTGCCCGAGGGCCACACCACCCGCGCCGACCGGCCGGGTGAGGTGTGCTTCGACGGCGTCACCTTCGGCTACGGCGATGCTCCGGTGCTGCGGGACGTCAGCTTCGCGGCACGGCCGGGCACCTTGACCGCGATCGTCGGGCCGTCGGGCTCGGGAAAGACGACGATCCTGCGCCTGGTGGCGCGCTTCTGGGACGTCGACACGGGCACGGTCCGGGTCGGCGGCACAGACGTACGGGAGCTGACCACCGAGGCGCTGGCGGACCAGTTGGCCATGGTGTTCCAGGACGTGTACCTGTTCGACGACACCATCGAGGCCAACATCCGGCTCGGCAGGCCCGACGCCACCGCGGCGGAGATCCGCGAGGCGGCCCGCCTCGCGCACGTCGACGAGATCGTCGACCGTCTACCTGACGGCTGGCACACGCGTGTCGGGGAGGGCGGTGTCAGCCTCTCCGGTGGTGAGCGCCAACGGGTCTCGATCGCGCGGGCACTGGTCAAGCGGGCGCCGATCGTGCTGCTCGACGAGGCCACCGCGGCACTCGATCCGCACAACGAAGCCGCGGTCACCGCCGCTATCCGTGGACTGGCCGAACAGCGGACGCTGCTCGTGGTCGCGCACCGGCTGCACACCGTGGCCTCGGCCGATCAGATCCTGGTCCTCGACGGCGGCCGGATCGTTCAACGCGGCAGGCACGCCGACCTGATCGACCAACCGGGCCGGTACCGGGACTTCTGGCGGGAACGGGAACGGGCACAGGGCTGGCGGCTGACCGTGGTGAGGTGAACGTACGGGCCATGCGAGACGAAGATCATGCTGTACGTGCGAGGTAGTGGCCTCGTACGGCTCGGATGCCACTCGATCGCACATACAGCACGATCTTGCGGCAAGCGTGGGCCTGGACCGGGTCGCGCTTGGCCGCGCGCGAGGCGATCTTCCGCAGTAGGTTGAAGCGGTGACTGGTCGCTTCCCCATCGAAGACGTCTCCCCCGTCGTCTCGTGCGGTCGCTACCCGGCCAAGGCGGTCGTCGGTGAGCTGGTCCCGGTGTCGGCCCGCGCCTATCGCGAGGGGCACGACGCGCTGGGCTGCAACGTGGTCTGGCTCGGGCCGGACGGGCGCGCCCGTCCGTTCACCCGGATGCACCCGGGTGAGCCCGGCCAGGACCGCTGGCACGCCACGATCCGGCCGGATGCGATCGGCGAGTGGACCTTCACCGTCGAGGCGTTCTCCGACCCGTACCTGACCTGGCGGAACGCGGTGACGAAGAAGATCGCCGCCGGTCAGGGCCCGGAGGACCTCGCCAACGACCTGGCCGAGGGCGTACGCGTGCTGACCGCCGCCGCTGAGCTGGTGCCCGCCGCGGACGGCGAGCGGGTGGCGACCGCGACGGCCGCCCTGCGCGACGGGTCCCGGGAGCTGACCCACCGGGTCGGCCCCGCGCTGGAGCTGGCCGACCTGTTGTGGGAGCACCCGGTCCGCGAGCTGGTCACCACCGGCGACGGGTACCGGCTGTGGGTGGATCGCAAGCGGGCGCTGTTCTCCGCCTGGTACGAGTTCTTCCCCCGCTCGGAGGGGGCGATCCCCGCCACGGCCGACGCGCCGGCCCGCTCCGGCACGTTCGCCACCGCCGCCGAACGGCTGCCGGGCGTCGCCGCGATGGGCTTCGACGTGCTCTATTTGCCGCCCATCCACCCGATCGGCCGGGTCAACCGCAAGGGCCGCAACAACACGCTGGTCGCCGGGCCCGACGACGTGGGTTCGCCGTGGGCCATCGGCGCCGCCGAGGGCGGCCACGACGCCATCCACCCCGATCTGGGTACGCCGGCGGACTTCCGCGACTTCGTCGCCGCCGCTGCCGGGGCGGGCCTCGAAGTGGCGATGGACCTCGCGTTGCAGTGCGCGCCGGACCACCCGTGGGTCACCGAGCACCCGGAGTGGTTCACCACCCGGGCCGACGGCTCGATCGCCTACGCGGAGAACCCGCCGAAGAAGTACCAGGACATCTACCCGTTGAACTTCGACAACGACCCGGAGGGCATCCGGGCCGAGGTGCTGCGGGTGGTGCTGCACTGGGTCGGCGAGGGTGTGCGGATCTTCCGGGTGGACAACCCGCACACCAAGCCGGTGGACTTCTGGCACTGGCTGATCGCCGAGGTCAAGAAGGTCGACCCGGACGTGCTCTTCCTCGCCGAGGCGTTCACCCGGCCGGCGATGATGCACGGGCTCGGCAAGATCGGCTTCACCCAGTCGTACACGTACTTCACGTGGCGGACCTCGGCCGCCGAGATGCGGGAGTACTGCGCGGAGCTGGTCGCGGCGGCCGACTACATGCGGCCGAACTTCTGGCCGAACACGCCCGACATCCTGCACGAGTCGCTCCAGCACGGCGGCCCGCCGATGTTCAAGATCCGGGCGGTGCTGGCCGCGTTGCTCTCCCCCTCCTGGGGTGTCTACGCCGGCTACGAGCTGTTCGAGCACGTCGCCCGCCCCGGCGCGGAGGAGTACCTGGACAACGAGAAGTACGAGTTGCGCCCCCGGGACTGGGCCGACGCCCAGGCGCAGGGCCGCTCGCTGGCCCCGTTCCTCGGCACGCTCAACCGGGTCCGGCGGGACAACCCGGCCCTGCACCAGTTGCGCAACCTGGTCTTCCACGACATCGACAACCCGGCGCTGCTCTGCTGGTCCAAGCGCGACGCGGACACCGGCAACACGGTGATAGTCGTCTGCTCCTTCGACTCCCGCACCGTGCAGTGGGGCAACACCACGCTCGACATGCCGGCGCTGGGCTTCGACTGGCACGAACGGTTCACCGTGCACGACGAGCTGACCGGCACCAGCTACGACTGGGGGCAGCGCAACGCGGTGCGGCTCGACCCGTACCTGCAACCGGCGCACGTGTTCACCGTGCGCCGTCCGGTGCCGCCCGCGCCGGACGCGGCGCCGGCGACCGTGCCCGCCCACCTGACCGTCGAGAGCGTGCCCGAGGACCTGTCCGGCGGCACCGCCCCCACGCGTAAGGACGACGCCCGATGGACCAGCTGATCGCCGGTCAGACCCATGACCCGCACGCGGTGCTCGGCGCCCACCCGGCCGGCGGGCGCACCACGATCCGGGCGCTGCGCCGCGGCGCCGGCGACGTCGCGGTGCTCGTCGACGGCGAGCGGCACCCGATGAAGCGGGTGCACGACGGCGGGGTCTTCGAGGCGGTCGTCCCGGGTGAGGTGCTCGACTACCGGGTCGAGGTCGACGGGCAGCCGCACGACGACCCGTACCGCTACCCGCCGACGCTTGGCGAGCTGGACCTGCACCTGATCGGTGAGGGCCGGCACGAGCGGCTGTGGGAGGTGCTCGGGGCGCGGGTGTTCGACGAGGGCGTGGCGTTCACCGTGTGGGCGCCGAACGCGCGCGGCGTCCGGGTGGTCGGCGACTTCACCGGCTGGGCGCCGGACGACGGCTGGCCGATGCGCTCGCTCGGCGGCAGCGGCGTGTGGGAGGTCTTCGTCCCGGGAGTCGGGGTCGGCGCCCGCTACAAGTACCGGATCCTCGGGCCGGACGGGCACTGGCGGGACAAGGCCGACCCGCTGGCCGCGTACGCGGAGATGCCGCCGGCCACCGCGTCGGTGGTCCACCATTCGAGGTACGAGTGGGGCGACGCCGACTGGCTGTCCGCGCGGGCGAGGCGGCGGCCGCACCAGGAACCGATGAGCGTGTACGAGGTGCACCTCGGCTCGTGGCGGCCCGGCCTCGGCTACCGGGAGCTGGCCGAGCAGTTGACCGCGTACGTGACGGAGCTGGGCTTCACGCACGTGGAGTTCCTGCCGGTGATGGAGCACCCGTTCGGCGGCTCGTGGGGCTATCAGGTCACCGGCTACTTCGCGCCCACGTCCCGGTTCGGCGACCCGGACGACTTCCGGTACCTGGTCGACACGCTGCACCGGGCCGGGATCGGCGTGATCCTCGACTGGGTGCCGGCGCACTTCCCGAAGGACGAGTGGGCGTTGGGCCGCTTCGACGGCACCCCGCTGTACGAGCACCCCGACCCGCGCCGCGGCGAGCACCCCGACTGGGGCACGTACGTCTTCGACTTCGGCCGTCGGGAGGTACGCAACTTCCTGGTGGCCAACGCGCTGTACTGGTGCGAGGAGTTCCACGTCGACGGCCTGCGGGTCGACGCGGTGGCCTCGATGCTCTACCTGGACTACTCGCGGGACGAGGGCCAGTGGGTGCCCAACCAGCACGGCGGCCGGGAGAACCTGGAGGCCATCGCGTTCATGCAGGAGGCGAACGCGACGGTCTACCGGCACCACCCCGGCGTGGTGATGATCGCCGAGGAGTCGACCGCCTGGCCGGGCGTCACCCGGTCGACCGACAGCGGCGGGCTCGGCTTCGGCTTCAAGTGGAACATGGGCTGGATGCACGACACCCTGCTCTACACCTCGAAGGACCCGATCTACCGGCAGCATCACCACCACCAGCTCACGTTCTCCCTGGCATACGCCTGGAGCGAGAACTACGTGCTGCCGATCAGCCACGACGAAGTGGTGCACGGCAAGGGCTCGCTGACCGGGAAGATGCCCGGTGACACCTGGCAGCGGATCGCGAACGTCCGGGCGCTGCTGGCGTACATGTGGGCGCACCCGGGCAAGCAACTGCTCTTCATGGGCTGCGAGCTGGCCGACGACCGGGAGTGGAGCGAGGAGCGCGGCCTCGACTGGTACCTGCTGCACGACCCGGCCCGCGCCGGGGTGCAGCGGCTGGTCGGCGACCTCAACCGGGTCTACCGGCAGACCCCGGCGCTGTGGGCGCAGGACACCGACCCGGCCGGCTTCCGCTGGATCGCCGGGGACGACGTCGCCAACAACACCGTCTCGTTCATCCGGATCGCCCCGGACGGCGGGACGCTTGTCTGCGTGGCGAACTTCTCCGCGCTGCCGCTGGAGGGCTACCGGGTCGGCCTGCCGGCCGGTGGGACGTGGACGGAGGTGCTCAACACCGACGCCGGACACTACGGCGGGTCGGGCGTGGGCAACCTCGGGCAGGTACGCGCCGACGACGTCCCCTGGCACGGGATGCCGGCGTCAGCGGCGCTGCGGGTGCCTCCACTCGGCGTCCTCTGGCTTCGCCCGGGAGCCTGACCCGACCCTCGGAGTGCCGCGCCGGCGAGACGACATCCGGCAGAGGCGATATGCCTGAGAGGAATATTCATGCCTCTCAGGAATACTGCTCATACCCGAATCCCCGCTTCCGGACATCACCCTCAGTGTCGTCGGCCGCCTCACCCGATCACTCTCCGTCGAACTTCTGGTCGTTCCGCTGAGTCGAGCTGAACCGGCGGGCGTTGGGTGCCCGTACCGCTGACCGGATGCCGGCCACCCCTGACGGACACGGGCGGAGGGAGCTTCGATGGCGTACACGAGACGCACGAGCAGCAGGACGACGGTGACACCGCGGCAGCGGAAGATCGCCGGCATCGCCGCGATCGCGGTGACGACCGGGGCCGCGTTCGCGGTGGCGACCGGCGTCGGCCAGGCGGCGGAGAACTGCCAGGGCCTGGACACCGCCCTGCGCAACAACCTCACCTTCATCGCCGGCCAGCGGCAGAACCCCGACGCCAACTCGGCGGCACGGATCACGAACCGGCAGGCGGTCGTCGACCTGCTCCAGCAGCGCCGCGCGGCGGCCGGTTGCACCGCGCGGGTGGAGGTCGCCGGTGCGGTCTGCCCGGAGGTGCCGTGGGACGTCGCCGTGGCGGCCCGGCTGACCGACGCCTGGGCGGCCACCGAACGGATGCGCGCCGAGCGCGCCGGCCGGATCGACGACCCGAGGGTGACCGCCGCCCGGGTGCAGCAGGTGGGCGGCACGGTCGATTCGATCGGCGGCATCGTCGACCAGGCACGCGAGCGGGCCCAGCAGCGGGCGGCTGACAGCACGGCCGCAGGCGAGGACGCGGAGGTACCGGGGAACGCGGCGGCCCCCGGTGGTGGGGCGGCGAAGGCCGCGGCGATCGTGGCCGAGATCGGCAACCTGATCCAGCAGATCGCTCAACTCGTCGAGGTCGCGGGCCAGGCCGGGCAGGACGCCGACGCCGGTCAGGACGAGGACGCCGACGCCGGGGCCGGTCAGGACACAGATGCCGGAGCCGGTGCGGACGCGGACGCCGGCCAGGACGCCGGGGCAGGTCAGGACGAGGACGCCGGCGGGAACGCGGGCCAGGACGAGGAGGCCGGCCAGAACGAGGAGGCCGGCCAGGACGCCGGGGCGGGTCAGGACGCGGTGGCGGACCAGGTCGCGGCCCAGCTCGCCGAGGTGCGGGCGCTGATCCAGGAGATCCGGGCGCTCGTCCAGGAGATCCGGCAGGCCCGCGAGGCCGCCGATGAGGCGGGCGCCGCCGACGAGGCGGGCGCCGGTGAAGAAGCCGGAGCCGGCAACGAGGCAGGCGACGGGGCCGGAGCCGGCGATGACGCAGGCGCCGGTGCGGAGGCCGGCGACGATACGGGCGCTGGTGACGAGGCGGGCGCGGCCGGGGACGCCGCCGGCAGCGGCAAGGCCGGGAACGGCAGCGGCAAGGCCGGGGCGGCCGCACCGGTCATGGTCGACGATCCGAGCCCGGCGGGCTGCCTGACCGGACCGTCGGCCGAGGACAGCGGCCAGACCAGGTAGGCCGGACAGCGGCAGCGACCGGGGAAACCGCGGGGGACGCGGGCCGGGCTCGACATTCCGTCGGACCCGCCCGCGCCCCGCGGCACGTTTCCCGCCCGCGAAGGGGCGCCGGCGGGCTCAGAGCCGGGTGATGCGTACCGCGTCGGCGATGACGTACCCGGTGGCGCTCGTCCACCGGCTCACCCCGACCACCTGCCGCTCCCCCGCCGCGAGCTGATAGGTGCCCAGCACCCGCCACTGGCCACCGCCGGTCCGCTGGTCCACCGTCACGCTGACCGTGCCCCCGCTGGTCACCACCAGGTACGGCGTGGCGCTGTTGTAGCCGGCGTCGGCCGGGTACCACACCTCGACCCGGTAGCTGCCGGTCGCCGGCAGGGTGGCCCGGAACCAGGCCGGGTCGCTGACCGCCTGCGGGTTCGCGTACCGGTAGTCGGCGCCGTGACGCTGCGCGGAGTACGACGACGTGCCCCAGGCGCTGCCGGCGGTGAACGCTCCGGAGGCGTTGTCCACGATCACGCTGAACGGGGTACCGGTGCCGGTGACCACCCGCACGTTGCTGGCCGGACTCTCGTGGTGCAGCCGGTCCAGCGCGGTCACCAGGTAACGGTAGGTCCCGCTCGCCGTGGCGGTGGCGTCGGTGAATGTTCCGGTGGCGCCGGAGGCGCGGACCGTGCCGAGCAGGTACCGGGCGTCGGCCAGGTCGCAGGGGTCGACGCCACCGTCGCCGGGCAACCGGTGCACGGCGTACGCCGTGGTGCTGCCGGTGGTGCCGCGCTGCCAGGTCAGCGTCACGCCGCCGCTGCCCCGGACGGCGGAGGTGAGGTTCGGTGCGGCGGGAGCCGCGCCGCCCAGGCCGGCGGCGACGGGCACCAGCGCGGGGCGGCTGTAGTGGTCGGCGGCGAGCCGGCTGACCGCGCCGATCCGGTCGGCGCGCACGTCCTTGGCGCTGAAGTGGATGTCGCCGACGACCCGCGGATGCCCCCGGTTGACGGTCAGGTGGTCGCTCAGCTCGGCCGGGTCCTGCCAGGCGGCGTCCTGCCCGGACGCGCCGGCCCGGTAGGTGGCCTGCCCGACGAGGAGTTGGACGTCTGTGCCGGCGACCGTCTCGGACCACCAGCGGACCAGCTCACCGTAGTCGGCGGTGGCGAAGCCGATGTGCCAGTAGATCTGGGGGGCGATGTAGTCGATCCATCCCTGCTTCACCCAGCGGCGCGTGTCGGCGTAGATGGCGTCGTACGACTGGAGGCCGGTGGTGCGTGAGCCAAGCGGGTCGGTGCCGGCGTTGCGCCAGATGCCGAACGGGCTGATGCCGAACTTCACCCAGGGCTTCGCCGCCCGGATCCGGTCGCCCATCTCCCGCACCAGCAGGTTGACGTTGTTGCGCCGCCAGTCGGCGATGTCGCCGAATCCCGCGCCGTACTGGGCGAAGGTGGCCTGGTCGGGGAAGGGCACCCCGCTGACCGGGTACGGGTAGAAGTAGTCGTCCCAGTGCACGCCGTCGATGTCGTAGCGCCGGACGGCGTCCATCATCGCGTCCTGCACGAACGCGCGGACCGCGGGAATGCCGGGGTTGTAGTACAGCTTGCCGCCGTAGGCGACGGTCCAGCCCGGGTTCTTCCGGGCCGGGTGGCCGGCGGCCAGCCGCGTGAGGTCGGTGTGGTTGGCCACCCGGTACGGGTTGTACCAGGCGTGGAACTCCAGGTTCCGTGCGTGCGCCTCGGCCACCAGGAAGGCCAGCGGGTCGTACCCGGGATCGCGACCCTGGGTGCCGGTGAGCCACTGTGACCACGGCTCGTAGGTCGACGGCCAGAACGCGTCCGCGGTGGGGCGGATCTGCACGACGACGGCGTTCATCCGGCGTTGCCGGGCCAGGTCGAGCCAGGACCGGTACTCGGCCTGCTGGGCGGCCGGGGTGAGCCCGGTGCGGCTCGGCCAGTCGATGTTGGCGACGCTGGCCAGCCACATGGCACGGAACTGGCGTTTCGGGGTCGCCGGGTCGGTCGCGCAGGCCGCCTGCGCGGCGGCCGGCACGGCGTCCGGTGCGACCGGCCGGGAGGTGGCGACGCCCGCGCCGAGAGCCAGCACGCTCACCAGCAGCAGACTCGAAAAGGATCGACGAAAGTCTCTGGCCATGAAGAAGATATTCATCGCTATCGAGCGATTGCGCAAGTATCCTTCACCAACCGCCCGGCCGGGCCGCCCGGACCGGCGCGACCGGCGTCAGACCAGCCCGGCCTCGCGCAGCAGCGTCCACAGGCCGGCGCCGTCCGGCGCGGAGAGCCACTTCTGCCCCACCGGGCCGCTCGACGACGCGCCCGCCGGATGCGGCAGACTGCCGGCGAGCACCGACTGCGTGGGCGACAGCCGCCGGATCGCCACCCCGGCGACGTTCTCCGGGTGCGCGGCGGCGAACTCGCGGTAGATCTCCTGGTCGTGCTGGCCGTCGTCACCGACCAGCAGCCACTTGACCTCGGGAAACTCCTTCGCCAGCCGGGCCAGGGTGGCGCGCTTGTGCTCCCGGCCGCTGCGGAACCAGCGGTCGGCCGTCGGGCCCCAGTCGGTGAGCAGCAGCGGCCCGGCCGGATAGAGATGCCGGGACAGGAAACGGGTGAGCGTCGGCGCGACGTTCCAGGCGCCGGTGGACAGGTAGAAGACCGGCGCGCCGGGGTGCGCGGTCACCAGCCGCTCGTAGAGCACCGCCATCCCGGGCACCGCCGCGCGGGCGTGCTCGTCGAGGACGAACGTGTTCCAGGCCGCGAGCAGGGGCCGGGGCAGCGCGGTGACCATCACGGTGTCGTCGATGTCGGAGAGGATCCCGAAGCGCACCTGCGGGTCGAGGATCCGCACCGGCGCCTCGACCGGCTCCGCCTCCGGCAGGCTGATCCGCACCGAGCCCCAGCCCGGCGGCAGGTCGGCCGCCACCACCGTGTCGATGAAGCCGCTGCGGTCGGTCTGCACCTCCTGCCGCACTCCGCCCGACTCGATGGTCACGGTCACGTACTTCGCCGGAAGGGTGGTGAAGCTGCGCCAGCCCCGGACCTTCTCCAGCCGGCCCCGCTGCCGGGTGTCCGGCCGCCCCAGCAGCACCCGGCACATCACGCGTACCCAACCGGGCCGGCCGTAACCGGCGTAGGCGACGATGTTCGTCCGCCAGCCGGTCCGCCGCAGCCGGCGTTCGACCAGGTTGTGGACGGCGTCCTCGATCCGCGCGGCCCGGTGCAGTTGGGGTACGGCCAGCTGGCCGGCGGGAGTCGGTGGCACGCTGCAACCCTGCCACAGCCCGTCGACTCCGGCCACGCGAGCAGCCACCCCGTCTCCGCCGAACCGGCCCGGCGCGGCGGCGTCGCGTGACAGACTCCGGACGGGACGACGACGGGGGCGTTGGTCGTGTCGCAACCTGTGCCGCACCGCGCGTGGTGGCGCCCGCAGCTGGACCGGCCGGCGCTCGTCGCGCTGGTCCTCGGGCTGGCCGGCGTCGGGTACCGGCTGGTCCTCACGCTGCGGACGATCCCGGTCTCCAACAGCGACGAGGCGACGTTCGGACTCGCCGCCCTGCACATCGCCGCCGGCCGGGAATGGCCGGTCTTCCTGTACGGGCAGCGCTACATGGGCATGCTCGAGTCGTACCTCGCCGCGCCCCTGGTCGCGCTCGCCGGGCCGAGCTGGCCGGTGCTGCGGCTGCCGCTGCTGGCCCTGTACGCGCTCTTCCTCTGGCTGATCCACCGGCTGACCCGCCGGATCGGCTCGCCCTGGTTCGCCACCCTGGTCGTCGGCCTGCTGGCGCTCGGCTCCGAGCGGGTGGTGCGCGACCAGCTGACCGTGGTGGGCGGGCGCCCCGAGGTCAAGGTCGCGGTGCTGGTGATGCTGCTGGTGGTCGTGGGCCTGGCCCGCGACACGATCCGGCACCGCCGGCTCGCCGTGGGCCTGTTCGGCCTGCTCGCCGGGATCGCCGTCTGGTCCGACTGGCTGATCCTGCCGTACCTGGGGGTCGCCGCCCTCGCGCTGATCTGGGCGGCGCGGCGGGAGCTGCTCGGCTGGGCGGGCGCCCTGCTGGCGGCCGGATTCACGCTCGGCGTGGCCCCGATGATCCAGGACAACCTGGTCGCCCCGGCCGGCGAGGACTCGCTGTCGGTGCTCCGCGAGATCAGCACCAAGGCGGGGCCACCGCCCCCGCTGGCGCAGCGGGTCTCCGGCGCGGTGCTGGAGGGCGTACCGCTGGCCACCGGGCTCTGCCCGGTCGACGGGTGCGCCCGCTGGCAGGAGTGGCTCGGGCTGCTCTACCCCGTGCTGCTGGTGGTCGCCGCCGTGGTCGCGGTGGTCGCGTACCGCCGGGCTGCCGGCCGCGCCGCGCGGGTCACCCCGGTCGTGCACCTGGCGCTGGTCGCCGGCGCGGCGTTGACCCTGCTGTCGTACGCGCGCAGCCCGCTCGCCGCCACCGACCCGCTGGGCAACGCCCGCTACCTCGCGGTGCTGCAGCTGTCCCTGCCGGCGGTGCTGTGGCCGCTGTGGCGGTCGGCGGCGGCCGCCTGGCGGGGGGCGGCCGGGCTGCCCGCCCGGCTGGCCGGCGCGGTCGCCACGGCGGTGCTCGCCGCCCTCGCCGCGACCATGCTGGTCGTGACGGTGCTGTTCGCGACCGCCGGCAGCGCGGCCTCGCGGACCGAGGAGCGGGCCGCGCGGGAACTCGCCGACGCGCTGCGGTCGGCCGGCCCCTACGCGGTGTACGGGGACTACTGGACCTGCAACCGCCTGGTCTTCAACACGGCGGAGGAGGTGGTGTGCGGGGTGCTCGACGACTGGTTCACCCCCGGGCAGAACCGCTACCCGGCGTACTGGGACCGGGTGGAGGCGGCCGCGCGCCCGGGCTACGTGGTGGAGGCGGGCTCGACGCTGGAGCGGCGGCTGCGCCGCATGCTGGGGGACCGGGCCGACGCGGCGCTCGTCGTCGACGCCGGCGGGTATCGCGTGTACCACCCGGAGACACCGGTGCGGCCCTGGCGGTAGGGCCGGGTCGTACGCTGACGGTCGCCGGGCCGATCGAGAGGTGCACCGATGCTCATCCTGCTGCCGCCCTCCGAGGGCAAGGCCGACGCCGGCACCGGCCGGCGGCTGGACCTGGCCCGGCTGTCGCTGCCGGAGCTGACGGCGGCCCGCGAGGAGGTGCTGGCGGCGCTTGTCGCGCTCTCCGGCGCCGGCGACGAGGAGGCGGCACTCGCCGGGCTCGGCCTGAGCCCGGGGCAGCGCGGCGAGCTGCGCCGCAACGCCCGCCTGCGGGTGGCGGCGACGGCACCGGCCGAGCGGCTCTACACCGGCGTGCTGTACGAGGCCCTGGACGTCGCCACCCTGCCGCCCGCCGCGCTGCGGGCCGCCCGGCGGTCGGTGCTGATCAGCTCCGGTCTGTGGGGCGCGGTCCGGCTCACCGACCGGATCCCGCCGTACCGCTGCCCGATCGGGGCCCGGCTGCCCGGCCCGGGGGCGCTGTCGGCGTTCTGGCGGCGGGCGCTGGCACCAGCGATGGCCGGGGCGGCGGGCGACGGGCCGGTGCTGGACCTGCGCTCCGGCGCGTACGCGGCGACGTGGGCCCCGCGGGGCGCGGCGGCGGCGCGGACGGTCACCGTCCGGGTGCTGCACGAACGGGAGGTCGACGGGGCGCCCGTCCGGTCGGTGGTGAGCCACTTCAACAAGGCGACCAAGGGGCGGCTGGTCCGCGACCTGCTGACCGCCGGCGCCCGGCCGCGCACCGCCGACGGGATCGTCACGGCGCTGCGGGACCTCAAGTACACCGTCGAGGAGCAGCCCGCCCCGGCCGGCCGGCCCCGGCAGCTCGACGTCGTGGTCACCGAGCTGTGACGGTGGGCACCCGCAAGATTTCCTCAAGGCTCGGCCGGATCGGTTCCGCGAGCGGGGGTCAGCCGCCACGGTAGGGGAACCCGACGCCGTGAAGGAGCCCTCCAGGTGGAACCGATCCTGCTCGACCGGCCCCGGCAGCCGTCGGCCCCGCCACCGCTGGACTGGCTGACCCTGGCCGACACGTTCGAGGCCGCGTGTCTCCTGCGCTGCGTGACCCCGCCGGCGGCGGCCGGTCAACGCCGCGCCGCGCCCGCGTACCGGCCCGGGATCGTGGAGTTCAACCGGGAGGACGCGGCGCGGCGGATGCGCCAGCTGCTCGAGCGGCTCGACGTACCGGTCACGCACGAGCGGGCCGTCGGCGGCCTGCGCCGCCGCTACGAGCTGCACCGGGTGACCGTGCCCGCGGCGCGGCGCCCGGCGTACGCCACCATGCTGGAGACCGGCTGGCGGCAGGGCCGCCGCGAACTGCTCGGCGCTCCGGCGCCGGGCTCGTCGACCCCGCGCCGGGTGTGGCGGCCCCGGCTGGCCGCCGGCGCCTGGCGGGCCGCGCTGCTGGCCGGTGGCCGGCACGTGCGCCGGCACATCCTGGGGGTACGCCTCACCGACCGGGAACTGGCGGCGGTCCTGGTCCGGGGCGCCGCCCTGCTGGGCGTGCCGGCGGCGCTGCGTCCCGGCACCGGATGCTTCCTGGTGAGCGTGGCGCACGGGCCGGACCGGGACCGGATCCTGGAGGCCGCCGAGCTGGACCCGCCCCGCGACGCGGAGTGACGCGGGGCTGAGCACCGGCTCCGGAGGCCGGCCGGGCTTGCGGTGGGCCACCCGCACGGCGCAGAGTGCAGCCCGTGAACCGAACCCGAGGCCGCCGACCTGCCGCGGCGCTGCTGGCGCTGCTCCTGACGGCCGTGCTGCCGGGCCTGGCCGGGTGCCGGAAGGACGCCGGCCCGCCGGTGCAGATCCGGATCGCGACCGGCAGTCCGACGGCCGTGTACCACGCCTTCGGCCAGTCCCTGGCCACGATCCTCAACCGGGAACTGCCGAACGTCCGCGCCAGCGTGGTGGTCACGCCCGCGTCGGCGGAGAACGTGCGGCTCGTCGGCTCCGGCGCGGCCGAGCTCGGCTTCACGCAGGCCGACGTGCTGCCCGCCGGCCCGGGTGCCGACCCGGCGGTGGCCGCCGTCGCCCGCGTGTACGACGATCTGCTGCACCTCGTCACCACCGCCGCCAGCGGTGTGCGGACGCTCGCCGACCTGCGGGGCCGGCGGGTGTCGGTGGGCGCCCCCGGATCGGGCACCGAGATCACCGTGTCCCGCCTGCTCGACGTCGCCCGGCTCGGCGGCGACGGCGTACGCCGGGAGCGGCTGGGTCTGGACGACTCGGTCGCCGCGTTGCGCGAGGGCCGGGTCGACGCGTTCTTCTTCTCCGGCGGGCTGCCGGTCGGTGCGGTCGCGGCGCTGGCCTCGGACCGGCACGTCCGGATGGTCGACCTGGGCGCCTGGACCGAGCCGCTGCGCGCGCGCCACCCCGGGTTCTACGTGTCCCGGGACATCCCCCGTTCGGTGTACGGGGTGGATCCGGTGACCACCGTCGCCAACCCGAACTTCCTGATCGTCCGCGCCGACCTGCCGCAGCGGCTGGTACGCGAGGTGACCCGGCTGCTCATGGAGCGCCGCGAGGAGTTGGCCTCGGCGCACCCGGCGGCCGGCCGGATGAGCCCCCGCTCGGCGATCACCACCACTCCCCTGCCGCTGCACCCCGGTGCCGCCGCCTGGTACCGGGAGACGAAACCGTAAGGAAGGGCCCCTTCTTAACGCCTGCGGTAGGTGAAGGGTCCCCTGTTAACGCCCGGGCGGGGGCTCGGTGGGCGCGGGGAACCACAGCTGGGCGGTGAGGCCGCGCGGCGGGTTCGGACGCATGGTGAGCCGCCCGTCGGAGGCGTCCACCAAAACGGCGACGATGGTCAGGCCGAGCCCCGCGCCGTCGACGTTCTGCACCTCCGGTGCCCGCCAGAACCGCTCGGTCGCCTGGTCGAGCTGGCTGGCGGTCATGCCGGGCCCGGTGTCGCGTACCTCCAGGGTGGTCCCGTCGTCGGCCCGCCGGACCTGCACGGTGACCTCGCCGCCGGCGCCGCTGAACTTCACCGCGTTGTCGATGAGCGCGTCGAGCGCCTGGTCGACGGCGGTGGGCACGGTCCGCGCGTACGCCGGTCGCCGGCAGGTGTCGAGGCGCAGCGTGACCGAGCGGCGGCGGGCGAGCGGCGTCCACGCCGCGACCCGGTTGGCGGCGATCGCCGCCGCGTCCACCGTGACCCGCAGGTTGTCCGTGCGCTCGGCCCTCGCCAGGGTGAGCAGGGCGTCCAGGACGAGCGCCAACCGGTCGGTCTCCTCCAGGGCGAGCTGGTGCTCGGCGCGGCCCTGCGGGTCGCCGAGGCTCGGCCCCAGCTCCTCCACCCGCAGCCGCAGCGCGGTCAGCGGGTTGCGGAGCTGGTGACTGGCGTGCGCGACGAACGCGCGCTGCCGGTCCATCACGTCCGAGACGGCGTCGGCCATGTGGTTGAAGCTCTCCGCGAGCCGGCGCAGCTCGGGCGGGCCGAGCCGGTGCTGCACCCGGGCGCCCCGGTCCCCCTCGGCGATCTCGTGGGTGACCGCGTCCAGCTCGGTGACCGGGCGCAGGACCCATCCGGCCAACCCGAACGCGGTGAGCACGCAGGCCAGCACCGCGAGCAGGCCGGTACCGGCGAGCACCAGCCACCAGGTGGTGACGGTACGCCGGACCCGGTCGGCGGGGGTGGTGGTGACCACCGCGCCGAGCACCTCGCCGCCGTCGTTGATCGGCACCGCGACCACGATCGGCCCGTCCACCCACGGCAGGACCGACTCGGGGCCGCTGGCCTGCTGGCCGGACAGGGCCACGTCGACGGCGGTCCGGGTGCCCGGGGCGGCGCGCCAGCTCGCCGACGACACGACGGTCCGCCGGTCCCGGTCGACAACGGCCGCGCCGATGCCGAACAGCTCGTCGTAGCTCTCCAGTTCGCTGTTGATCGGGCCGGGGGTGCCGCCGCGCAGGGCCGGGCCGGCCAGCGACGCGAAGCGGGTGGCGTCGGCGAGCCGGTCGGCCCGGACCCGCTCGGTCTCCCGGCTGGCCAGCGTCGCCGCCAGCGGAGTCTCCAGGGCGAACAGGACCAGCACCATCAGCAGCAGGTAACTGATCACGAGGCGGCGTCGCATCCCCGCCTCACCCGCCGCGCAGCCGGTAGCCGACCCCGCGCACGGTCTCCACCAGGCGGGGATCGCCCAGCTTGCCGCGTAGGGAGCCCACGTGCACCTCGACGGTGTGCCGGTCGGCCCAGGTGGTGCCCCAGGCGTCGAGCAGAATCCGGTCGCGGGGCACCGCCACGCCCGGCTGCCGGGCCAGGGAGAGCAGCACGTCGAACTCCTTGCGGGTCAGCGTCACCTCCCGGCCGTCGACGTGCACGGTCCGGGCCGCCACGTCGACCCGGACCACACCCACCTCGATCACGCTGCGCTCCGGGGCGGCCTGGGCGGCGCGGCGCAGCACGGCCTCGATCCGGGCCTGCAGCTCGACCATCGAGAACGGCTTGACCACGTAGTCGTCGGCGCCGAGCCGAAGGCCCTGCACCCGATCCCGCTCCTCGCCCCGGGCGGTCACCGCGATGATCCCCAGCTGGCTGCTGCGCCGCCGCAGCTCCCGGCACAGGTCGGTGCCGTCCCCGTCGGGCAGGGTGAGGTCCAGCAGCACCAGGTCGCAGGGCGCGGCGGAGAGAGCGGCGGCGACGGTGGCCGCGTGCTCGACCTCGTACCCGCGCCGGGTGAGAGCGGCGGAGAGCGCAGCAGCCACCCGGCGGTCGTCCTCGACCAGCAGGATGCGCACCCGGGGCCCCCAATCCTCTCCGTCGCCGACCACGAATGGTGACAGACGCTCGCGAACGACGGGAGGGCCGGTCGGCCGACTACCAGGTCGTAGGCTGCGGGAGTGATCTACAAGCTGCTCGCCACCACCGAGTGGGACGACGCGCTCGCCGCCGGCCACTTCACCGGCACGGCCCTGGACCACCAGGACGGGTACCTCCACCTCTCCGGGCCGGACCAGGTGGTCGAGACCGCCCGGCGGCACTTCGCCGGTGCGACCGGCCTGACCCTGCTGACCGTCGACCCGGAGCGGCTCGGCGGGCGGCTGCGCTGGGAGCCGTCCCGCGGCGGCCGGCTCTTCCCGCACCTGTACGGGCCGCTGCCGGTCAGCGCCGTGGTGACCGCGACGGCCCTGCCGGTGGACGTGCCGGTCGCCGACGCGGTCGCGGCGATCCTCGCCTGAGCGGATCGATATGCTGGGCCGTCCGACGTACGCCGCGATCCTCACCCGATGCGAGTTGACATGACTGACCACACCGACCGGCCGCCGGTCTTCGTCCACCCCACCGCCGACGTCGAGTCCGGCGCCCAGATCGGCGACGGCACGAAGGTCTGGCACCTGGCCCACGTGCGGTCCACCGCGAAGGTGGGTGCGGGCTGCGTCATCGGCCGAAACGTGTACGTCGACGCCGGGGTGACCGTCGGTGACCTGGTGAAGATCCAGAACAACGTGTCGGTGTACCAGGGCGTGACGCTCGAGGACGAGGTCTTCGTGGGCCCCTGCGCGGTCTTCACGAACGACTTCCGGCCGCGCGCCCAGAACCCGGACTGGACGATCACCCCGACGCTTGTGCGCCGGGGCGCGTCCATCGGCGCGAACGCGACCCTGGTCTGCGGGATCGAGGTCGGCGAGTACGCGATGATCGCCGCGGGGTCGGTGGTCACCAAGGACGTCAAGCCGTACCAGCTGGTGGTCGGGAACCCGGCCCGTCCCCGGGGCTGGGTCGACGCCAAGGGCGAGGTCGTCTCCCGCGACGTGGACAACCCGCCGCCGGGGCTCGGCCAGGGCTGACGGCGACACCACGACGACGGGCCCCGACCGTTGCGGTCGGGGCCCGTCGCGCGTCAGCGGGACCGGTCAGCCGCCGATGACGACCCGACGCACGTCCGCCCAGCGGGCCGGGTCGGTGACGCGCCGGCCGTCGACGAGCACGCGCACCGACGGCAGGTCGCTCGCGCCGAGGCTGCGGTACTCGGCGTGGTCCGCCTGGATCACCGCGGCGGTGACCTCCTGGCCCTCGTACGGCGGCAGGCCGTGCGCGGCCAGTTCCTCGGAGGTGTACATGGGGTCCGACACGTACGGCTCGGCGCCCCGGGCGCGCAGCGCCTCGACGGTCGGGAAGACACCGGAGAACGCGGTCTCCTTGACCCCGCCCCGGTAGCTGGCGCCCAGCACCAGCACCTCGACGCCGGCCAGGTCGCCGTACGCGGCGGCGAGCAGGTCGACGGCGTACTGCGGCATCGCCGCGTTCGCCTCGCGGGCGGAACGGACGACCGTGGCGGCCGGGTCGTTCCACAGGTACATCCGCGGGTAGATCGGGATGCAGTGCCCGCCGACGGCGATGCCCGGGTTGTGGATGTGGCTGTACGGCTGGCTGTTGCACGCCTCGATGACCTTGAGGACGTCCACGCCGACGCTGTCGGCGAACCGGGCGAACTGGTTCGCCAGGCCGATGTTCACGTCCCGATAGGTGGTCTCGGCCAGCTTCGCCATCTCCGACGCCTCGGCGGAGCCCAGGTCCCACACGCCGTTCGGCCGGGGCAGGTCGGACCGCTCGTCGAAGTCGAGCACCGCCTGGTAGAACTCGACGCCGTGCGCGGCCGAGGCCTCGTCGATGCCGCCGACGAGCTTCGGGTAGCGGCGCAGGTCGGCGAAGACCCGGCCGGTGAGCACCCGCTCCGGGCTGAAGACCAGGTGGAAGTCCTTGCCGGCGGTCAGGCCGCTGCCCTCCGCGAGCATCGGCGCCCAGCGGTTGCGGGTGGTGCCCACCGGCAGCGTGGTCTCGTAGCTGACCAGGGTGCCCGGCTTGAGACCGCGGGCGATCGCCCGGGTCGCGTCGTCCATCCACCCGAAGTCCGGCACGCCCTCGGCGTCGACGAAGAGCGGTACGACGACCACGACGGCCTCGGACTCGGCGACCGCGGCGGCGGTGTCGGTGGTGGCCGACAGCAGACCGGCGGCGACGACCTCCTTGAGCTTGACGTCCAGGTCGGCCTCGCCGGGGAACGGCACCGCGCCGTCGTTGACGAGGTTGACGACCCGCTCGGACACGTCGGCACCGATCACCCGGTGCCCCTTCGTCGCGAACTGGACGGCCAGCGGCAGCCCGATCTTCCCGAGGGCTACGACGCAGATGTTCATGACTACTACTTTCCTCCTAGTGGAAGCCTGCGCCGCAGGCGGGCCATCAACCGGCGCGGCGTGACAGGTGCTACGGCGATGACGAGCTGGCCCTTGTGGTTGGTGGTGGTGGTCAGGACGTGCAGCCGGGCGCCCCGGCGAAGCACCGCCCGCTGGGGCACCGGCCGCCGTGCGCCCCGCAGCGCGGCCACGCCGACCGTACCGAACGCGTCCACGTGCGCCTGGATGGTGCGCAGCTCACCGCCCGGGCCGGCGCCCTCCAGCAACCGGTCCAACGGTATCCGGGCCCGTACGGTCGTGCCCGTGGCGTCCGGAACCACCGAGACGGTGTCGCCGGTGACGTCACCGACGGCGAGCCGGACGTCCGAGGCCAGCTCCGGCAGGTCCGGGCGGGGGCTGCGGGCGGTCACCAGCAGCGCCCGGGTCCCCTCGAAGGCCGCCGAGACGGTGTCCAGCCGGGCCGCCCAGTCGGCGGCGGTGTCGGTGATCTCGTACCAGGTGTCCGGGATGCGCAGCTGCGGGTCCCGGAAGCCCGGATAGCCGGCGTACCAGCGGGAACCCTCGACCACCGCCGGCGGGATGCCCAGCTCGGCGTCCTGCCGGATCACCGCGAGCAGGTGGTCGGTGTCGCCGTACCGGGCGGCGGCGAGCCGCACCCGCGCCTCGATCGGCAGCCGCTCCCGGATACGGTCGGTCAGGTACGCCTCGGCGAGGGCTCGCACCCCGGCCACCACCCGGTCCTGCACGTCGCGCTCCAGCTGCAGGAAGTCGTTCTCCAGCAGCTTGGCGACCTCCCAGGTGAAGTGGCGCAGCAGCACCGCGTCCCGGTTCGGGCCGGCCTCGATCAGCCCGGCCACGAACGTGACCAGCTCCTCGGCGCAGCGCAGCCGCTCCAGGTGCCGGCTCTTGTAGGTGATGTTGCGGGCGTTGAGGCGGCGCACCGCGTAGTAGTAGTCGTAGTCGGCGAGCACCGAGACCCGGCGGGCGCGGACGCACGCCTCGATCGTGAACGGCTGGTCGCTGCCGACCGGCATGTCCTCCGGGTAGCGCAGCCCGTACCGCTCGATCAGTTCGCGCCGGAACAGCTTCGTGTTCGACAGCGACCAGGGCAGGGCCGAGTCGAACAGGTCGATGTCGGCCGTGGTCTCGGCGTAGACGGCCTGGTGGATGTAGCGGCTGTTCACCCCGACCAGGCGGCCCAGCACCACGTCGGAGTTCCACCGGTCGGCGGCGGCGACCAACCGCTCCAGCGCCTCCGGCCCCAGATAGTCGTCGGAGCCGATGAAGAAGACGTAGCGGCCGGTGGCCAGCTCCAGCCCGCGGTTGCTCGGGGCCGCCGGGCCGCCCGAGTTGGCCTGGTGCACCACCTTCACGGTGCCGGGGTGGAGCCGGGCGAACCGGTCCAGCTCCCGGCCGCTGCCGTCGGTGGACCCGTCGTCCACCGCGATGACCTCCAGCCGGTCCCGCCCGATGGTCTGCTCGACCACGGAGGTCAGGCACCGGGTCAGGTAGGGCATCGTGTTGTAGACGGCGGTGACCACCGTGACGTCGGGCGCGGTCACGTGCCGACCCCGAGCGCGGGCCGCGGCTCGCCCGCGTTGGGCTCGCCGTCCCGGCCGGGCGCGGACGGGGCCCCCGGCAGCAGCCGGCGGTAGACCGCGTCGAGGACCTCGGCCTGCGCCTCCCACGTCCAGCTCTGCAGCAGGCCCGGGCGGTCGTACGCGGCCCGGTACCGCGCCGGGTCACCGAGCACCGCCCGCACGGCTCGGACGTAGTCGGCGACGTCCTGGGCCCGGAATACCTCGCCCTGGCCGGTCGAGCGGACGGTGCCGGCCATCGTCTTCACGTCGCTGACGACAAGCGGCAGCCGGGCGTGCGAATACTCGAAGAACTTGGTGATCAGCGCGATCTCGTGGTTGGGCCAGTGGTGGATCGGGATGACCCCCGCGTCGGCGCCGGCCAGGAACGGCACCACCTGCCAGTGCGCCACGTACGGCAGGATGTGCAACCGGTCCGCGACGCCCAGCCGGCCGGCCCGCGCCCGCAGCTCGGCGGCGTACGGGCCGTCCGGCTTGTTGACCACCAGCGCGGCGTGCAGGCCGGGCAGCCGCGGCAGCGCCTCGACCATGATGTCCAGCCCCCGCTGCGGGGAGGCGAGCCCGCTGTAGACGAGCAGCGGCGTGTCCGCGTCGACCCCGCAACGCGCCCGCAGATCCGGTGCCGGCTCGCCGTCCGGCGGCGCCGTCCCGACGGCCGGCGCGTTGAGCACGACCTCCGGGGACTCGGCGAGCCCGTGCTCGTCACGCAGCAGCTCGGCGAGGGCCGGGGAGACGGTCACCACCGCGTCGGCGTACGGCGCGTACTCCCGCTCGTGGGCACGGTTGGCGGGCAGCCAGCGGGCGTCGTCCCGCCAGGGGCGCACGCCGGGCAGGAACTCGTGCGCGTCCCAGACCACCTTGATCTCGCGGCCCGCGGAGGCCGCACGGATCTTGGCGCGGGCCGCCACCCCGAGCATGCGGAAGTCGTTGGCGTGGATCAGGTCGGGGCGCAGCGCGTCGACGACCGGCCCGTACGCCAGCTCGTAGTCCCACAGGCTCGGGTCCAGCCGCCGCCACGCGCCGTCGCCCTTCACCGCCTGCCAGAACATCGTGTACGCCCGGTCCCACGGGTTGCGGAGGCGGCGCCGGCGGCGGGCCTGGGTGAGCATCCAGTACCGGCCCGAGACCCATTTCGCCGCCACCCGGGCGGCAACCTCCTCGGCGCGCAGGACGCGCCGGCGCAGACCGAGCCGGGGCGTGGCCGGGTCGGCGGCGGCGAGCTTTGCCGCGCGCACCGCGAGATCGGCCCGCCAGGCCCGGACGGTCTGCTGCCGGTGTGCGGCGATGCCGTTCGGCGGGTACGCCAGCGGCCAGCGCAGCCAGGCCCGCCGGAACTCGTGCCGGCGCCGGGCCAGCGGGTCGGGTACGGCCAGCAGTCGGACCTCGGCTCCGCCGAGCCGCCAGGTCTGCGGCGGCCCGCCCGGCGACCGGCCCAGCAGGATGACCTCCCAGCCGGCCTCCGCCGCGGACCGGGCCGCCTTCTGGACCCGGGAGTCGCCGTGCACACCGTTGTCGACAAGCATGACGACCCGGCGACCGAGCGCACCGTCGCCCTTCATTCTCCGCCCCTCCGCTGCGCCGGCCCGCTGGGACGAGAACCAGCGAACCTCGGGCAACCACACCGCCGATTCTGCACCGGCGGGGAACTACGCACTCCGCGACCTGGCCGTCGCACGTCGAGCAGGACGATCAGGCGCTGACCTCCAGCACCCGGGCCTCGTCGTCGCTCGGCAGCGCGGGCGCCTTGCCCGGAACCAGCCGGCGGTAGACCCCGTCGAGAACCTTCGCCTGCGCCTCCCAGGTCCACTCCTCGAGCAGACCGGGCCGATCGTAGGCCGCACGGTAGCGCGCCGGATCGGCGAGCACCGCCCGCACCGCCCGGACGTAGTCGTCGACGTCCTTGGCCCGGAACACCTCGCCCTGACCCGTGGTGCGCACCATCTCGGCCATCGTCTTCACGTCACTGACCACGATCGGCAGCCGGGCGTGCGAGTACTCGAAGAACTTGTTGCTGAGCGCGATCTCGTGGTTGGGCAGGTGGTGCAGCGGGCTCACCGCGGCGTCGGCGGCCGACAGGAACTGCGCGACCTGGTTGTGCCCGACGTACGGCAGGACGTGCACCCGGTCGGCGACGCCCAGCTCAGCGGCCCGGGCCAACAGCTTGTCGATGTACGGCGTGGTGGGGCGACCCGGCGGCACCGACACCAGGGCGATGTGCACATCCGGAAGCTGGGGCAGCCCGTCAACCATGACGTCCACGCCCCGGACCGGCGCGATACCGCCCGAGTAGGCGAGCAACGGGGTGTCGGCGTCGACACCGCACCGGGCCCGCAGGTCGAGAGCCGCACCGCTCGGGTCGGCCGCGTCGGCGCCGCGGACGCTGGGAGCGTTCATCACGACGGCGGGACGCTCGGTCAACCCGTGCTCCCGCACGAGCAGGTCGGCAAGCGCCTCGGAGACGGTGACCACGGCGTCCGCGACCGGCGCGTACTCCCGCTCGTGGGCGCACTGCGCCCGCAGCCACGACCCCTTGGCCAGCGCGGGGTTGAGGCCGGGCAGGAACTCGTGGGCGTCCCACACCAGCTTGACGTCGCGGCCGGCGGCTCGTGCCCGGATCGTGGCGCGGGCGCCCACCCCGAGCATCTTGTAGTCGTTCGCGTGGATCAGGTCGGGGCGCAGCTCGTCGATGACCGGACCGTAGGCCAGCTCGTAGTCCCACAGCCCCGGCTCCAGCCGCCGCCACGCACCGTCACCCTTGACGGCCTCCCAGAACCACGTCGACAGGCGGGACACCGGGCCGGTGCTGTTGCGCCGGGCCTTCTGCCCCTGCGTCAGCTGCCAGTGCCGGAAGGAGACCCACTTCTGCGCGACGCCGGCCGCGGCACGCTCCGCGCGCAGCACCTGCCGCTGCAGGCGCAGGCGCTGGTCATCCCGGCCCGTCGCGGCGGCCAGGCGGAGCTGGTCCTCGCGGACGCGCAGATCCGCCCGCCACGCCGTCATCTGCTGCTGCCGGTAGGGCGCGACGCCGTTCGGTGGGTAGGCCAGCAGGCCCCGCTGCCACACCCGCCGCAGCTCCCGCCGGTGCTTCGCCATGGGCGCCACCATCGGCACCAGCCGCACCTCGGCCTGCCCGAGCTGCCAGGTCTCTGGCTGCCCGGCACGGCCACGGCCGAGCAGGACGACCTCCCAGCCCGCCTCCGCCGCCGAGAACGCCGCCTTCTGTACCCGAGAGTCGCCCCTGACCGCGTTGTCCACCAGCATCACCACCCGGCCCCGTCCGCCGTGTGAACCGACAGCGTCGCCCAAGCTCATGTTGGTCGTACTTCCTCTCGTTCAGGCACTCTTGCCGGAAACCCCGGCGAGTGTACGGCAATGTAGGTGAATGGCCGGAAACACGCGTCGGGCCGTGAACCGGTGGCGCGTGTGCGGGCGGGCGTCAGCCGCACCGGATGAGCAAATCTAGCCCGCCCCCACGGAATCGGCCCGTCAGCCCTCCGGATACCCGCCGCGGTCGGCCGGGAGTCACCACCGGAGAACGGGCAAGGTGACGTATCGTGTGTTCCGCCGAGCCTCGGGACAGCCCCGATGATCCCTCGCCGCCGGCCTTCGCCAACCGCCCAGACAAGCGTTTGCCACTCGTTGAGCGTTCGAAAGTGCAGGAGTCAGAGCTGTGAAGGTAGTCAGCGTCGTCGGAGCACGTCCGCAGTTGGTCAAACTGGCGCCGATCGCGGCGGCCTTCGCCCGGACCGAGCACGAGCACGTCATCGTGCACACCGGCCAGCACTACGACGCCAACCTCTCCGACGTGTTCTTCTCCGGCCTGGGGATCCCCGACCCGGACGTCCACCTGGGCATCGGCTCGGGGTCGCACGGCGTACAGACCGGCGGGGTGCTCGCCGCCATCGACCCCGTCCTCGCCGAGCACGCCCCCGACTGGGTGCTGGTGTACGGCGACACCAACTCCACCCTCGCCGGCGCCCTGTCCGCGGTGAAGCAGCACATCAGGGTGGCCCACCTGGAGGCGGGGCTGCGGTCGTTCAACCGGCGGATGCCCGAGGAGCACAACCGGGTGCTGACCGACCACTGCGCCGACCTGCTGCTGGCCCCCACCGAGGAGGCGGTGCGCCACCTCAGCGCCGAAGGGCTGGCCGCGCGCACGGTCCTCGCCGGTGACGTCATGGTCGACGTGTGTCTGCGCATCCGCGACGACGTGCTGAACCAGCAACACCCCCGGCCCGCCCTTCCCGAGGGCATCGACCCGGACGCCCCGTACCTGCTCGCCACCCTGCACCGGGCGGAGAACACGGACGACCCGGCGCGGCTGGCCGCCCTGCTGGCGGCGCTCGCGGAGCTTCCCGTGCCGGTCGCCCTGCTGGCGCACCCGCGCCTGCTGGCCCGCGCCGACCAGTACGGCCTGAAGGTCGGCCAGGGTGCGGTGCACGTCGGGCAGCCGCTGGGCTACGCGGGCCTGATCGCGGCCGTGCTCGGGTCGACCGGCGTGGTGACCGACTCCGGCGGTCTGCAGAAGGAGGCCTACCTGCTGGGCCGGCCCTGCACCACGCTGCGGTCGGAGACGGAGTGGGTGGAGACCCTGCAGAACGGTTGGAACCACCTGGTACCGGATCCGGCGGCGCTCGGCTCGGCCGGATGGGTCGCCACGGCCACCCGTACCGCGCCGGAGGCCGACCGGGGCACGCCCTACGGGGATGGTCACGCGGCCGAGCGGGTCGTCCGGATCCTCGCCGAGCGCCTTGGCTGAGGCCGGCCGCTCAGCCACGCGGCACGTCCCGCACAGAGCCGACGTCGGGGGCCGGATCCGCTTCGCGGGCCCGGCCCCCAGCTGCGGGCACGGCACTGTCCGGGGGTACCGACAACGGCTCGGTCGCGTGGTAGCGTCTGTCCGCCCAACGGCTCCAAGGGGACAAGACAGACGTGGATCCAGCTCCCTCCAGCGACGTCGCCATCGTCACGCCCTGGTACCCAAGCCGCCACCGCCCGTTCCTCGGCGCCTTCGTCCGGGCGATGGTGCAGGCGACCTCGTCCGGGCCGCACCGCACGCTCGTCTACCACTGCGACGAGTGGGTCGGTCCCTACCCGCCCGCGGTCGAGGCCGAGCTGATCCGGGCCCATCACGCGCTGCTCCCCCGGATCCTGCGTCCACAGCCCGTCGACGGCATCGCCGGGCTGCTGCGCCTGCCGGTCCCGCTGGCCCTCGGTCTCACCTACGCCGAGATCGCGAAGCGGCATGCCGACACGGTCGGGGCCGCGCTCGGACGCGGCCCGATCGACGCACCCGTCGTGCACGCCCACGTGGGGTTGCCGGGTGGCTGGGCCGCCCTGCGTAACGCCCGGCCCGACGCGCGACTCTTCGTGACCGAACACGCCACCTTCCTCGACGCGGTGCTCGCCCAGCCCGAGGCCCGCCGGATGTACGACGAGCTGCTGCACCGGTGCACCGGCTTCTTCGCCGTCGGCCGCGCGGTACGCGACCCACTGGTCGAGGCGTTTCCGCACCACGCCCACCGGATCGCGATCATCCCGAATCCGGTCTCCTTCGCCGCCGTACGACCCGCTCCGGTGACCGACCTGCGGCGGTGGCTCTTCGTCGGCGGGCTCATCGCCCGCAAGGGTGTCCTCCGGCTGTTGGAGGCGTTCGCGCAGTGTCGTCGGGAGGACCCCACCCTGACCCTCACCCTGGTCGGTGAGGGCCCGCTGCTGAAGGAGCTGCGGGCGCGCGGGGCGCAGTTGGGGGTGGCGGAGGCGGTGCGCTACACCGGCGCCGTCGGTCCGGACGAGGCGCTGCGGCTGATGCGCGAGCACGACCTGCTGGTGCACCCCAGCCAGTTCGAGACGTTCGGGATGACCGTCGTCGAGGCGGTGGCCGCCGGCATGCCGGTGCTGGTGACCCGGTGCCATGGTCCGGAGGAGACCCTCGTCGGCATCGGGGACGCCACCGCGGAGTTCGTCGCGGTCGAGGACGATCCCACCTCACTCGCCGAGGGGTTCCGCCGGCTCCGGGGACGGTTCACCGCCGGGCTCGACCTGGACGCGGCCCGACGCGTGCTGTCCGGCCGCTACGGCTACGAGGCGGTGGCCGCGGCCCACCACCGCGCCTGGTTCGCCGGCCCGGAGACGGCGGCGACCACCGCGGTCACCGAACGGGGCATGGAGCAGCCAGTCGCATGACCGGGAAAACCGTACTCTTCCTCGCGCTCGGCGGCGACCGGCAGCGCATCGTCATCCAGGACGCGGCCCGGGTCGCTTCCGACGGCGGTCGCGCCGTCGTCGTCATCGGCGATCCCACCGTCTGGCCCACCCCGAGGCGGTTCTCCCGCCGGGTGAAGGTGCTCGAACTTCCCACCCTCGAAGCGGCGGCGCTGCCCGCGGTGGTCGCGAGAAAGACGCTGTACGGCCTGCCCCGCCGGCTCTGCCGGAAGGTCGGTCGGCTTCCGCTGATGTCATGGTCCAGCGCGGTCGGCGAGACGTACGAGAGGCGGATCGCGGACGTGCTCCACGCCCGCCTCTTTCTGCCCACCTACCAGCGGCTGCGGGGCGACAACCGACACCGGCTGCTGCGGCGTCTCGTGCTCGCGAAGACGCCCTTCGACGTGGTGGTGATCTGCGATCCGCAGTCGATACCCGTTGCCGCCCGTCTGGCCCGGCGGCGGTCGATCGCGAAACGGCTCACCTACGACCTCGACGGGCCGCTCGGCTGACGGAGCCGCCATGGTGGGGAGGCCCCACCATGGCGGCTCCGCGCCTACTTCAGGAAGTCGGCGAAGGCGGCAGCCGTCCGGCGTCCGTCGTGCACCTCACGGGCGTAGGCGACCGACTCCGCACCGATCTTGGCCGCTCGCTCGCGGTCGTCGAGCAGGGATTCGATCACTTCCCGCAGGGTGCCGGGGGTGGCGTTGACGATCGGCGGATTCGCACCGAAACGCAGGTGCAGGCTCTCGTTGAGGTACGCCAGCACCGGTCGACCGGCCGCCATCGCCTCCACCGCGAACGTGCCGTAGGCGCCGGTGGCGAACTGATCGAGGACGATGTCCGCGGTCCGCACGAGTTCCCGGACCTCGGCCCACGGCGTGTTCTCGATCAGCCGCAGCTCGATGGCGCCCTGCTGATCCAGCTCCGAGAGGACCGGCAGGATCCGGTCGGTGCCCTTGGTCCACCGGGTGGACGGGGCGTGCACCACGACCGGCCGGCGACGCTGCATCACCGGCTCGTCGCTCGCCCATGCGCGCACGTCGACCACCTGCGGCACCCAGGTGGCGCCGGGAAGGTCCTCCAGCAGGTCCGGGGTGGTCACGAAGAGCGGCAGCTCGGCCTCCGCCGCGATCCGGTGGTTGCGCTCCACCCGGGCCGTCAGACGCTCGACGGTCCCCTCCGGTGCGTCGCGGAACAGCGAGAACTCATGCCGCTCCAGGTGCCGGAGCGGGTGCCGGACCTCGCTGCCGTGCGCCAGGACGGCCACCTTGATGCCGGCACGCCGCAGGGCGGGCAGATCACCCTGGATGTTGTCGCCGTTGAGGAATCCGAACACCGGCAGGAAGGCGTCGACGACGAGGTGGCTGTACCGCCCGATCACGCGCTCGACCTGCTCGACCTGAACGGCGACCTCCCCGAGCCGGTCGACGTTCACGTACACGTCGGCGGGGTACTGGAAGGTGGCGGGGCCGCGGCGCATCACCACCTCCGCCGAGACGTCCGGGTTGTCCCGGCAGATCGCCTGCGCGAACGCGGCGGCCTGCCCGGCGTAGTTGGCCGGCCCGAGACCCAGCCGAACCCGGGTCTGCCCCAGCGGCCGCCACTTCTCCAGGGCCGGGATGTCGGCCGTCTCCGCCGGCGCCGGTGCGGCGTACTCCTCGACCGTCCAGGGGACCTCGACGGACGGCGCCGCGGGCGCCAGCCCCGTCAACTGGCGGTACAGGGCCATCAGGCCGGCGCTCTGCTCCTCCCAGGACAGCTCGCGCAGGATCGGTTCGGTGATGCTGGCCGCCAGCTCGGCGCGCCGCGCGGTCGCCCGCTGGACGGCCGCGACGAACGTCGCCACCTCGTCGGCGCGGAACAGCTCCCCCACACCGTGCCGTGACACGTACTCCCCGAGCGTCTTGACGTCGCTGGCCACGATCGGCAGGCCGGCGTGGAGGTACTCGGCGAGCTTGGTCGGCAGGGAGAGTTCGTAGTTGAGGGTGCGCTTCGAACAGATCAGCCCGAGGTCGGCCGTGGACAGGTAGTCCGGCACCGCGTGCTGTGGGACGTACGGCACCACGTGGATCCGCTCCCGCACCCCGAGTTCCACGGCGCGGGCCAGCAGAAGCTCGAGTTCCGTGCTGGTGCGGCCGGAGACGATCGCGAGGTGATGGTCGGGAAGCTGCGGCAGCGCGTCGACCGCCGTACCGAGGCCCCGCTCGGCCGACAGCCACCCCGAGTAGACGAGCAGCGGAATCTCCGGACCGAGCCCGCAGGCCGCGCGGACCGACGGCGGGGCCGCGGCGGCGCCGACCGACTCGCGAATCGGCGTGTTGCGGACGACAAGCGGCGGCTCCGGCAGCTGGTAGTCCTGGCGCAGCCGCTCCGCGATCTCCGGCGAGACCGTCACCACCGCGTCGGCCCGGCGGATGAACGCCCGCTCCACGGCGGGAAACGCGCTGTCCATGGCCGGCTTGGGCCAGTCGACGCCGGGCACGTACTCGTGGGCGTCGTAGAGCCAGGACACCCGGTCGCCGCGAGCCCGCATCCGGGCGACGCTGAGCGCCGCCGTGTTGATCATCGTGACGTCGTTGGCGTGGATCAGGTCCGGCTTCAACGCCTCGAGTACCGGCCCGACGGCGAGGTCGAGGTCCAGCAGGTGCGGCCAGTCCCGGCGCCAGTCACCGGTCGGCTTGGCCTTGTCCCGCTGAGCCTGCTCCCAACCGAACGCGCGCTCCCGCAGGCGATGGCCGGCACGGCCGACCCGTACCACCGCTCCCAGCGCCCGGCTCGGTGGCAGCGCCAGCATCCGCCGGAGGCTGGACCCGTCCTGCTCGCCGCGCAACCATCCGATCCGCGCGGTGACCTGCCGCACCCACGCCTGGTGCGCGGCGCGCCGCCGCGCCAGCGCCTGCTTGTCGGCGATCCCGAACTGGGTGACCTTGCGGCGGAGCGGGTGCGGCGTGAGCTGTTGCCGCATGTGGGTGCGGACGGGAACCCGGACCACCTCGATCGGGCCCATCTTCGTCCGCTTGATCCGATCCCCACCGACCCCGATCAGGGTGACGTCCCACCCGTCACGCGCCGCGGCGATGGCGATCTTCTGCACCCGGGAGTCGCCGGTGATGCCGTTGGCGACGATCACCGCGAGCCTGGGTTGAACAGCGCGGGGTGGCATTCTGCTAGGTCCTCCGGGGGTAGGGGGTGTCGCGGGCAGCGGCAGCGCCGGGGCCGCCGCTGCCGTGCGATCCACAGGACAGCGACCGGTCAGGCTCGCGCCTGCTCCCGGTCCGAGCCGGAGCGCGTCGTCACGTCGACCGTGCTGCCGTCGCCCGACGACTGGAGCAGCGCGGAGGCCACCTGCACGGTCCGCAGGCCCTGCCGGAGCGTGACGATGTCGCTCTCCTTGCCCTCCACCGCGTCCCGGAACCGCTCGTGCTCGACCAGCAGCGGCTCGCGCTTCGGGATGGCGTACCGGACCATGTCACCCTCCGCCACGCCGCGGAACGCGCGCAGCGCCTCCCACTCCGTGTCGATGGCGGCGTTGGCGTAGAAGGTCAGGTCGGCGGTGAGCGTGTCGGCGACGAAGCAGCCCTTGTCGCCGGTGATGACCGTGGACCGCTCCTTGAGCGGGCTCAGCCAGTTGACCAGGTGGTTGACCATCGTGCCGTCGGCGAGCTGGCCGACCACGGCGACCATGTCCTCGTGCAGCCGGCCGCTGCGGGAGACCGTGCGGGCCGCCACCGAGGTGTACTCCTGACCGGTGACCCAGCTGGTCAGGTCGATGTCGTGGGTGGCGAGGTCCATGACGACGCCGACGTCGGCGATCCGGTGCGGGAACGGGCCCTGGCGTCGGGTGACCACCTGGTACACCTCGCCGAGCTCACCGGCCTCCAGGCGGAGGCGCAGGTTCTGCAGGGCGGGGTTGTACCGCTCGATGTGGCCGACACCGGCCACCAGGCCGGCGGCCTCGAACGCCTCGACGAGTCGGGTCGCCGCCTCGACCGACTGGGCCAGCGGCTTCTCGATCAGCGCGGACACGCCGTTGGCCGCCAGCTCCAGACCGATCTTCTCGTGCAGGGCCGTCGGGCAGGCGACCACGGCGTAGTCGAGGCCGAGCTTGAGCAGCTCGCCCAGGTCGGGCAGGACGGGGGCGCGCAGCGTCCCGGTGGTGTCACCGGCCGGGTCGACGATGCCGACCAGCTCGACGCCGTCGAGGCCGGAGAGGACGCGGGCGTGGTTGCGGCCCATGGCGCCGAGGCCGATCAGGCCGGCACGGAGCTTGCTCATCGGGCACCTCCGGCCAGGTTCGCGCCGTCGGCGATGCGCTCCAGGTCGGCCTGGCTCAGCGACGGGTGCACCGGCAGCGAGACCACCTCGGCGGCGGCCCGCTCGGTCTCCGGCAGCTCCCACGGGCCGGGCTTGCCGTCCTCGGTCAGGTACGGCTTGAGCCGGTGGATCGGCGTCGGGTAGTAGACCGCGTTGCCGATGCCCAGCTCGGTCAGCCGCTTCTGGGCGGCGTCGCGGTCGCCGCGGACCCGGACCGTGTACTGGTGGTAGACGTGCACCGCGCCGTCGGCGACCGGCGGCGTCACCATGCCGATGATCTTGGAGTCGAGGAACTTGGCGTTCGCCTGGCGCTGCGCCGTCCACTCGGGAAGCTGGCGCAGCTGCACGCGGCCGATCGCCGCCGCCACGTCGGTCATCCGCATGTTCGCACCGACGATCTCGTTGGCGTACCGCTGCTCCATGCCCTGGTTGCGCAGCAGCCGCAGGGTACGGGCGAGCCCGGCGTCGCCGGTCGTGACCATTCCGCCCTCGAGCGAGTGCATGTTCTTGGTCGGGTAGAAGCTGAAGCAGCCGGCCGTGCCGAAGGCGCCCACGGGCTTGCCGTTCAGGCTGGCGCCGTGCGCCTGCGCCGCGTCCTCGACCACGGCGAGACCGTGCTTCTCGGCGATCGCCATGATCGTGTCCATGGCGGCGGGGTGCCCGTACAGGTGCACCGGCATGATCGCGACCGTGCGCGGGCCGACCGCGGCGGCCACGGCCGCCGGATCCAGGCAGAAGCTGCCGGGCTCGATGTCGACGAAGACCGGCTCGGCCCCGACGAGCCGGACGGCGTTGGCGCTGGCGGCGAAGGAGAACGACGGGACGATGATCTCGTCGCCCGGGCCGAAGCCGAGCGCCATCAGCGTGAGCTGAAGCGCGGAGGTGCCGGAGTTGACCGCGACGCAGTGCCGGCCGGCGACCAGCTCGCCGAACTCCTCCTCAAACGCCTTGACCTCCGGACCCTGCACGACGAGGCCGCTGCGCAGCACCCGCACGGCCGCTTCGATCTCGGCCTCGCCGATCACCGGCTTCGCTGGTGGGATGAAATCTCCGTTCAGCCCAGACATGGGCTTCCTCCTGTCGACAGGGAGTCCGTTCGGAACGCGATGCTAACGGGTTGGGATGTGACCGGGACGGCCGGTCGGAAACCGGTGGTCACGGCCCACCGGAGTCGGTGCTGACGATCACGTCGGGCACCTGGACGTCCGGTTCGTCCGGGACGACCGGTTGGGATGCTACCCCCAGCGCGGCGGCCACCACGGTTGCCAGGCGCGGCAGATCCTCCGCCGCGAGCGGCGCCCGGGAGACCGCGAGCCGCCAGTAGAGCGGACCGACGATCAGGTCGACGGCGAGGTCGAGGTCGGTGTCCGGGGGCAACTCGCCGCGGGCGATCGCCCGGCCGATCACCTGGCCGCCGATGTCCCGCTGGTTGGCCCGCAGCACCCGCTGCAGGGTCTGCCCGATCTGCGGGTTCCGGGCGGCCTCGGCCAGCAGGTCGGGAACGATCTGGGCGGCGAGTGGATGCCCCAGCGCCCGCGTCATGATCAGGAACACCATCTCCAGGTCGCCCCGGAGGCCGCCGGTGTCGGGAAGCGGGAACCGCCGCCCGGCCGCCGCCGAGACCACCTCCAGCACGAGGTCGAGCTTGGAGCTCCACCGACGGTAGATCGCGGTCTTGCCGACCCCGGCCCGCCGGGCGACCGCCTCGATGGAGAGCCGCCCGTACCCGACCGCGGCGAGTTCCTGCATGACGGCACGGCGGATGGCCGTGGTGATCTCGCCACGGAGCACCGCCGCGCCTGCCGGAGCACGCCTCTTCTCGGTCGTCACGTGGGACAATGTACCGCAGGGACGGTACGGTTGCGTCCCGACGTGTTTTCGACTACTTTCCACGCCAGCGACGGACCCCGGCGCCTGCGAGCGGTGCCCGCGCTCTCCCGTCGAGCACCATCCCCATCAAAGATCGGAGCGCCCAAACCATGGCCAACACGGCGGTGGCCGACCCCGACTCGGACCTCACCAGGGCACAACTCGCGGCCCGGTACGGCCTGACCGTCGCCGGCGCCCGGCCCACCCTGGGCGCCTACCTGCGGCGGCTGTGGGCCTACCGCCACTTCATGCGGGCGTACGCCAACGCGAAGGTGACCGCGTCGTTCGGCCAGGCCCGGCTGGGGCAGCTGTGGCAGGTGCTGACACCGCTGACCAACGCCGCGGTGTACTACCTGATCTTCGGCGTGATCCTGAACACGAGCCGGGGCATCCCGAACTTCATCGCCTACCTCTGCGTCGGGCTCTTCGTCTTCGTCTTCACCTCGAGCGTGGCGACGGCCGGCACGTCGGCGATCGTCGGCAACCTGGGGTTGATCCGGGCGCTGCACTTCCCCCGGGCGGCCCTGCTCATCGCGATCACGATGACGCAGTTCCGGCACCTCCTGGCGGCCATGGTGGTGCTGATCGGCATCGTCCTGGTGACCGGCGAGCCGATCACCGCGGAGTGGCTGCTGGTGCCGCCGGCGCTGTTCCTGCAGACGATCTTCAACATCGGGTTGGCCCTGCTGCTGGGCCGGCTCGGCTCGAAGGTGACCGACCTGAAGCAGGTCATGCCGTTCGTCATGCGCACCTGGATGTACGGATCCGGCGTGCTGTACAGCGTCGCGCTCTTCGCCCAGAACCTCCCCAAGACCCTGGCGAATCTGGTCGAACTGAACCCGCTGCTGGTCTACATCGAGTTGGTCCGGCACGCGCTGCTGGAGAACGCCCCCCTCACGTCGTCGGCACCGCGACTCTGGCTGCTGGCGATCGGCTGGGCGGCGGTCGTCGGCACCGTCGGGTTTGTCTACTTTTGGCGAGGCGAGCAGGAGTACGGACGTGGCTGACCCCAACACCCTCCCGGCGAACGCCACCACCGGCGCCCACGGCGAACGGATCCCGACCGTCATCGTGGACGACGTCCACCTGGTCTACCGGGTGTACGGCGCCGGCACCGGCCCCGCCTCCTCGCCGGTCGCCGCCCTGAAGCGGATCGTCACACGCCAGAAGCAGCGCCCGACCCTGCGCAAGGTGCACGCGGTCAAGGGCGTGAGCTTCACCGCCTACCGGGGGGAGGCGATCGGCCTCATCGGCAGCAACGGCTCCGGCAAGTCCACCCTGCTGCGGGCGATCGCCGGGCTCATGCCGCCCAACCAGGGGGCGATCTACACCCAGGGTCAGCCCTCACTGCTGGGCGTCAACGCCGCGTTGCTGGGCGACCTGTCGGGCGAGCGCAACGCGCAACTCGGCTGCCTCGCCATGGGCATGAGCCCCGAGCAGACCCGTAAGGCCGTTCCGGAGATCCTGTCCTTCTCCGGGATCAACGAACGAGGTGACTTCTCCTCCCTGCCGATGCGGACGTACTCCTCCGGCATGCAGGCCCGGCTGCGGTTCTCCATCTCCGCCGCGAAGGAGCACGACGTTCTGCTGATCGACGAGGCGCTGGCCACCGGTGACACCCGGTTCCGCCGCCGCAGCGAGCAGAAGATCCGCCAGTTGCGCTCCAACGCGGGTACGGTCTTCCTGGTCAGCCACTCGATCGGCTCGATCCGGGACACCTGTGAGCGCTCCATCTGGCTGGAGTCCGGCGAGATCCGGATGGACGGCCGGACCGACGAGGTGACAAGGGCCTACGAGGAGTACATGGCCAGCCGGTGACGGCCCGGACCAGGGGCCGGCGGCCCCGGCCGACCGGCACGACAGACGACACCTCGTAGAGAGCAGTGAGGATCGGCGATGACGCACGAGCAGACCGCCGCCGGACCGGCCGGTCCGCAGCCGTGGCGGCCGAACCGTACCGTGGCGGTGATCCTGGCCGGCGGCACCGGCACCCGGCTCGGTCTCGGCATCCCCAAGCAACTGCTCAAGGTCGCCGGCAAGCCGATCATCGAGCACACCCTGGCGGTGTTCGAGGCCGCTGCGGAGATCGACGAGATCATCGTGATGATGGCGGCCGGGCACGTCCCCGACGCCGAGCGGATCGTCAAGCAGGCCGGCTTCCGCAAGGTCACCACCATCGTCGAGGGCGGCGACACCCGCAACGCCACCACCCGCCTGGCACTGGACGTGATCGGCCCCGGCGACTGCAACATCCTCTTCCACGACGCGGTCCGACCGCTGCTCAGCGGCCGGATCATCCGCGAGTGCGTGAACGCCCTCTGGACCTACTCGGCGGTCGACGTCGCGATCCCCTCGGCGGACACGATCATCCAGGTCGACGAGGACGACTGCATCACCGACATCCCGGTGCGCTCCCGGCTACGCCGGGGCCAGACCCCGCAGGCGTTCCGGTCCGGCACCATCCGGGAGGCGTACCGGCGGGCCGCGGGCGACCCGGACTTCGCCGCGACCGACGACTGCGGCGTGGTCCTGCGCTACCTGCCCGGTACGCCGATCAAGGTGATCGACGGCGCGGACGAGAACATCAAGGTCACCCATCCGGTCGACGTGCACCTCGCGGACAAGCTGTTCCAGCTCGCCGCCGCCAAGGCGCACCGGCTGGCCGACCACCGGGGCTACACCGAGGAGCTGACCGGCCGCACGATCGTCGTGTTCGGCGGCAGCTACGGCATCGGGCAGGAGCTGACCGAGCTGGCCCGGCGCTTCGGGGCGCGGGTCTTCCCGTTCAGCCGCTCGACCACCGGCACCCACGTGGAGCGCGCCGACCACGTCGAGGCGGCGCTCAAGACGGCCTTCGACGCCACCGGCCGGGTCGACCACGTGGTGGTGACCGCCGGGCTGCTGGAGAAGGGCGCGCTCGCCGAGATGGCCCCGGAGACGATGGACCGGCTGCTCCAGGTCAACTTCGTCGGCCCGGTGACGGTCGCCCGCGCGGCCCTGCCGTACCTGCGGCAGACCCGCGGGCAACTGCTGCTCTACACCTCCAGCTCGTACACCCGCGGCCGGGCCCGGTACGCGCTCTACTCGGCCACCAAGGCGGCCCTGGTCAACCTCACCCAGGCACTCGCCGACGAGTGGGCGGAGGACGGCGTACGGGTCAACTGCGTCAACCCCGAGCGGACCGCCACCCCGATGCGCACCCGTGCCTTCGGCGCGGAGCCGGCCCACACGCTGCTGTCGGCGGACACGGTGGCCCGGGCGTCGCTGGATGTGCTGTTGTCCGGGCTCACCGGCCAGGTGATCGACGTTCGCCGCTCCGGCGACGAGGGTGCGGAGCCGGCGGTGGTGCCGGCACCGGCCGAACCGCGGCACGACGGGCGCCGGGCCGACCAGGTGGGGGCGGGCCGCGATGCGTGGTGACCTCGTCCGGAAGCTGATCGCACGAGGGCTCGCCACCGGGCTGGCGGTGCTGGCGTTCGTCGTCCTCGCGCTGACCGGGGCGACCGGCTGGGGCCTCGGGCTCGCGGTGGCCGCCCTCGCGGCGGCCGGCTGGGAGCGCCGGGTCCGCCCGCAGGCCGACGGCGTCGCCGAGACCGTCCTGCTCGCGGCCGGCATCCTGACCGCGTACGCGCGCCGCCTCGACGCCGGCTTCGATCCCGTCCTGGCGGCCACCGCGCTGGTGCTGCTGGGGCTGACCCTGCTCGTCGGTCCGCTGCGCCAGGCGGGCAATCTCCAGATCCGCGCGGCCAACCTGCCGGTGCGCGGGTGGACCCCGCTGGTCGCCGCCGAGCTGCCGGGCGCCCTGCTCGTGCTGCTCGCCCTGCTCGCCGGGGCGGCCGCGGCGACCCTGCCGGCCTGGACGGCGCTGGTCGCCACCCTGCTGGTCGGCGGCGCCGCGGGTGCTGTGGGGCTCGACCTGGCCCGCCGTCGGTTCCGGCCGGCCGCCGGAGGCGGGCCGGTGGCCCGGGCGCTGCGCCGGCACCGCCCCGAGTTTCTGCTCCACTTCTCCGCGCCGCCCGGCTCCGAGTACCAGGTCACCATGTGGCTGCCGTACCTCGAACGGCTCGGCCGGCCGTTCCTGGTCATGGTGCGCGAGCCGGAGCTGTTGCCGACCGTCGCCGCGGCGACCACCGCCCCGGTCGTCTACTGCCCCACCCTGCAGGCGATGGACGAGGCGCTGGTGCCCGGCCTGCGCGTCGCCTTCTACGTCAACCACGGCGCGAAGAACAGCCACTGCATCCGCTACCCGCAGCTCACCCACGTGCAGCTGCACCACGGCGACAGCGACAAGGCCCCCAGCGCGAACCCGATGTCCGGCATCTTCGACCGGATCTTCGTCGCCGGCCAGGCGGCGATCGACCGGTACGCCCGCGCCGGCGTCCACATCCCCGCCGAGAAGTTCGTCATCGTCGGCCGGCCGCAGGTCGAGGGGATCGAGGTACGCCGGGGGCCGGTGACCGCCACTGCGCCGACCGTCCTCTACACGCCGACCTGGACCGGCCACAACGCCGACGCCAACTACTGCTCGCTGCCGGTGGCCGAGACGCTGCTGCGGGGCCTGCTGGAGCGGGGCGTGACGGTGATCCTGCGCGCCCACCCGTACACCGCGCAGAACCCGGCCTCGGCCCGGCAGCTGGCCCGACTGCACGAGCTGCTCGCCGCCGACCGGGCCCGGACCGGGCGCGCGCACGTCTTCGGCGCAGCCGCCAGCCGGGAGCTGACCCTGACCGAGTGCGCGAACCGCTCCGACGCCCTGGTCTCCGACGTGTCCGGGGTGATCTCCGACTACCTCTACTCCAGCAAGCCGTACGCGGTGACCGACATGGTGGACGCGGGGGACCGGTTCCCGGCGGACTTCCCCCTCGCCGCGTCCGGCTACGTGCTGCGGCGGGACATGTCCAACGTGGCCGACGTGCTGGACCGGCTGCTCGGCGCGGACCCGCTGGCCGACACCAGGTGGGCCATGCGGACGCGCTACCTCGGCGACTTCCCCGCCGAGTCGTACGCCGAGGGTTTCCTGGCCGCCGCCCGCCGGGAACTGGACGCGAACGCCACAGTGCCGGCCCCGCGTACCGCCGAGGCCACCCCGGTGATCCCCACCGCCTGACCCCCCCGCCCTACCGGGGCAGGGGAGGCTCAGCGGAACTCGTCGACAAGCGCCAGGACGGCTGCCGGGTCCTCCACGTGCGCGTTGTGGCCGAGGCCCGGCAGGGTCGCCACCGGTACCGCCAGCTCCTTGAGCTGAGCGTCGGAGACCATCGGATCGTGCTCGCCCCGGGCCAGCAGGACCGGCGCGTCGGTCGCGGCCAGCAGGGCCGGCAGGTCCGGCTCCCCGACGGCGAAGGCGGCCGGGTCCATGGCCAGCCGCCAACGGCCGTCGACCTGCCGCAACCCGCCGTCCACGACGGGGTGGTCCGGGGCGAGGAGGCCGGCGAGACCGGACACCCGCAGGTACCGCCGGGCCGCCTCGTCCCGGGTGGCGAACCAGGTCACCGGGCGGGCGGCCAGCTCCGCCGCCTTCGCCAGCTCGGCCGGCGACCACACGGCCTTGATGCCGAGCCCGACGACGGCGTCGACCGGCAGGCCGGCCGACCGGGCGGCCAGCGCGATCCCGACCACACCGCCGAGCGAGTGCCCGAGCACGACGAGCCGGTCGTCGCGGCCCAGCGTGGCGGTGAGCCGCTCGGCCAGCGCGGCGAAGGAGTACGCCGGCAGCGGCGGCGACCAGCCGTGCCCGGCCAGGTCCGGAGCCAGCCAGCGCCCGGCCCACCGGCGTTCCAGCAGCGGCGCCCAGGGCAGCCACACCTCGCCGGTCGCACCCATGCCGTGCAGCAGCAACAGGACCGGACCCCGCGATTCATCGACCATGGGCGCAGTGTGCCACCGTGCCGTGACTCCGGCGAGCACCGGCCGTTTCAGACCGCTCCCGTCAGGTACTCCTTCCGGCGTCGCGGTTCGAACTTCTCGATCGCGTACCGCAGCATGACCCGTGGCATGGCCCGGTAGTGCCGGGCCAGGAACTCCTCCTCCGCGGCCCGGTCCCGGTTGCCCACCTCGCGCAGCATCCAGCCCACCGCCTTGTGGACGAGGTCGTGCGGGTCGTGCAGGAGCCGTTCGGCGAGCCGGAAGGTCCAGTCGTGGTCACCGGCCCTGATGAACGCGAACGTCGCCATGACGGCGATCCGCCGGTCCCACACCAGGCTCGACCCGGCCAGCCGGTCCAGGACGCCGCGGTCCTTGTCCGACAGCCAGGGCCCGACGATGTAGGGCGCGCACGAGTCCACCAGGTCCCAGTTGTCGATGCGGCCGGTGTTGGCCAGGACCAGGCGGAAGATCCGGCCCCGCTCGTCCTCGTCGCCCCGGTCGAACTTCCGCACCAGGATGAACAGCGCGGTCAGCCGCTCCTCGTGCACGTCGCTGTCCAGCAGCGTCGCCGTGTCGGCGAGCGGGAGGTCACGCCAGTAGCGGCCGGCCACCCGGCGCTGCTCCGGCACGGGTACGCCGATGGCGCGGTCGCCCTCGCCGTACCCGCCGGGGAACATCTGCAGGTACCGGCTGACGCCCTCGGCGCGGCGCGGGTCGGCGAGGGCGGCGAGGGCGCGACGGACGTCGACGAAGGTGGCCATGGCTCGCGCTGCCTCCCGGGTCAGGCCCACGAACCGGGCGGCCTGGCCGGTACCTGGAGATCGGCGACCAGCGCGAAGTGGTCGCTTCCCCAGACCCCGTCGACCGGCTCGTCGAAGGCACGGAAGCAGTCGACCACGTCGAGGGTCGGGCCGTGGACGCCGCACCGGACCATGATGTAGTCGATGCGGCGCCCGAGTTCGAGGGCCATCTCGCCGGCGCGGACCAGGGGATTATCCGGCGAGAAGGTGTGCCCCGGTTCGCTCGGGTGGACCGTGCTCCAGGCGTCGCGGTAGGCGACGCTCATGTCCTGCAGGGACTGGCGGCCGGTCCAGAACCGGATGCTGGCCGAGTCCGGGGTGTCGTCGAAGTCCCCGGCCAGCACCACGTGGATGTCGCGCTGGCCGACCAGCCGCTCGACGAACCGGGCGCACGTCACCGCCTGCGACTCGCGCTCGAACCCGTAGCCGATCTCCCAGCTGGGCTTGTGGTGCACGAAGAGGAACGGGCCCACCGGGTCAGGGGCGACCACCTCGGCGACGACGGCCGCGGCCCACGGCAGGCCGGCGGTGCGTGCCGTGACGTGGAGGTCGACCTCGTGTACGCCGCCGAGCGGCCAGCGGCTCGCCAGCGCGGCGCCGACGCCGTCGGCCGACCTGGCGGAGTGTCGTGCCACCTGGTAATCCGGCCCGAGCAGGTCGGCAGCCTGGTCGTACCCGTTGCCCCAGACCGTCTCCTGCAGCGCCACCACGTCCGGGCGGAGGTCGGCGATCCCGGCCCGCAGGACCCGCCGGCGCTGGTCCCAGCCCGCGTGCTCGGGCGACAGCAGGTTGACCGTCAGAACCCGGATCCGCCCCGGTCGCGGATCCGGCCGGGACGGCTGGGCAACGTCGGGCATGCAGCCATCATTCCCCGCACCGGCGACATCCGCGAAGCCTTCCGGGCGCTCCGGCGCTCGTGCGCCGGCGGGCAGCGGTCACAAGACCGCGGCCTTGACCAGCTCAACCACCCGCTTCTCCACCTCCGGGCTCCACGTCTTGAGTGCGTACGACACCGGCCACATGTCCCCGTCGTCGATGTTGGCCGTGTCCTGGAAGCCCAGGGTCGAGTACCGGTAGTTGAACTTGCCCGCGTCCTGGAAGAAGACGACGATCTTGCCGTCCTCGTTCGCGTACGCGGGCATCCCGTACCACGTCTTCGGCGCCAGCTGCGGGGCGGCGGCGGTCACCGCCACATGCACCCGCTCGGCGAGCGCACGATCCTCCGGCGTCATCTGCGCGATGCGGTCGAGGACCGCCTGAAGCCCGTCGGCCTTCTTGGCGCCCTTCCTGCCCTCGGCGCGCAGCTCGGCGGCGCGCTCCTTCATCGCGGCGCGCTCCTCGGCGCTGAAGCCGTCGGATTCGGTCCTGGCACTCTTCGCGGACATTCCCCGCCGCCTTTCGACGTTCCCTGGCTCGGCGCGCTGCCGACCACCTGGAAGAAAGGCTAGGCCGGACGGGATGCCGGGCACTTCTCGATTCCTGATCGAAACCGGGGCGTAGCCGGCCGATGAGTTTGGGATGCTGGCGCGGTCCATCTGCCGACTACACCACCCGACCGGAAAGGACCACCTCGATGGCGAAGGTCATCTCCACGCTGTTCATCTCGGCCGACGGCGTCGCCGAGATCGACCCCGACTGGCACTTCCCGTACTTCGACGAGAACATGGGCCGTGCCGTCACCGAGGACTACGACGCCGCTGACGTGCTGCTCATCGGCCGTGTGACCTACGACAGCTTCGCCGGGGCCTGGCCCGACCGCGAGGCGGCCGGCGGGGAGGACGCCCCGTTCGCCAAGCAGCTCGGCGACATGCGCAAGGTGGTCGTCTCGCGCCAGCCGCTGGAGTTCTCCTGGCGCAACTCGGAGCTGGTCAGCGGCGAGCTGGTCGATGCCGTCGCCGCGCTCAAGGCCGACGCCGGCAGCAGGGGCATCCTCATCCCCGGGTCCATCTCCGTGGTGCAGCAGCTGCTCGCCGCGGGGCTGGTCGACGAGCTGCGCCTGCTGGTGCACCCGGTGGCGGCACGTAGGGGCCGCAAGTTGTTCGACGAGGGCGACACCGCGTACCACCTGACGGTGACGGCGACGGAGACGTTCCCGACCGGCGTGATCCGCGTGATCTACGCGCCGACCGAGGCGCCCGCCGCCGTCGGCTACGACGAGGTCAAGGACCAGGTTTCCTGAGTACGCCCCGGCCGGGTCGCCGGATCCGGGCGACCCGGCTGATGCGCCCGACCGGGACGCCTACCGGGCGCGGGCCCAGGCGGTGAAGCGCTCGAACAGGCGGTCCGGTGGCGTGCCCCCGTCCAACTCGGCGAGCTGCTCGGCGGCCTCGACCTGGAGCGTCGCCAGGTAGACCAGCAGGGCGGCCCGGTCGTGGCGGTACTCGCCCAGCAGCCGGAGCTTCGCCGGTGAGCACGGCCACGCGATCCCGCACGCCCGGCACCGCCAGGTCGGCCGGGACGGGACATGTTCGGCGCGGCGTCGGGTCACCGGACCCGCACCGGCTCTATCTCCGTCACGGCGTCGACCCGGACCGCCGCGTACCGCTCCCGGGGAGCGACCGACCGATCCGGGCGGATCTCGCGGCCCTTGAGCTGCACCCAGACCACGCCGTCGACGGTCTGGGTGCCGAGGACCTCGGTGATGGCCAGGGTCAGGGTCCCGGTGCCGAACCGGTAGGCGTCCTCCCGGACCCGGATCGTGCGGCCGACGGCGATGGTCACCGGCGGTACCTCCCTTCGCGGGTTGGACGGGGCCGCCCCGACACGTCACAGGGGCGGCCCCGGCAGCGCGACCGGCGGGTTCGGGTCCCGCTACCGGCGCACGCCGCTCGTCCTTCCACCCTGGACGCGAGCCCCCTAGGCTCGGAACAGTCACCACTCGATCGCGGAGCGCGATGGCCTGATGCGGGCCGGCGCGGAGTGGTGTGGAGAGCCGTGGAAGGGTGTGGAAGTCGTGGGAATCTCGCCGTCCGAGTTCCTCCTTCGTGAGCTGCGGCGACGCCGCACGGCCGCCGGGCTGACCCAGGCTCAACTCGGCGAGTCGGTCTTCTGCTCGGATTCGCAGGTCAGCGCGATCGAGACCGGGACCAAACCGCCGACGCTGCCCTACCTGACCGCTGTCGACAAGGCGTTGAACACCGGCGGCTACTTCGCGACGCTCTGGGACGAGTTGGTCAAGGGGGACGCCGCTCCGGTCTGGCTACGTGAATGGATTCAAATCGAGCGGGAGGCGACCGCGCTGCGCTGGTACGAGCACTCCTTCGTGCCGGGACTGCTACAGACCGAGGCGTACGCTCGCGCGACGTTCCGCGCGGCCCGCGTGCCGGCTGCGGACCTCGACCGGCGCGTGGCCGCGCGGCTGGAGCGGCAGTCCGTCCTCGGTCGGGACCCGGCCCCACAACTCTTCGTGGTGCTGGACGAGATGGTCGTCCGGCGGGCGTGCGGAGGCGGCGACGTGATGGCCGAGCAGGTGGAACACCTGCTGACCTGCGCCGAACAGCCCCATATTCAGTTGCATGTGGTGCCGTTGTCCGCTGGCATCTACTCAGGACTCGCCGGGGCGTTCATCCTGGCTGACCTGCCGGATGGCTCACGCGCCGGTTACGTCGACAACCAACTGGCAGCGCAGATCACCGGGCAGCCCGACCCGGTTGCTAGCCTGGGACTGTCTTGGGACTCAGTCCGGGGTGAAGCTCTCCCGCTCGGGCAGACACTCGACGTACTCAAGGAAGCGGCGAAGACATGGACAACCTGACGGGCGCTCGCTGGCGGAAGTCGTCCCGCTCGTCCACAAACGGCGGCGCCTGCGTCGAGGTCGCCGACAACCTGCCCGGTGTCGTGGGTGTCCGCGACTCCACGGACCCGACCGGGCCCGCGCTGACCTTCTCCCCCGCCGCCTGGCGGGCCTTCGTCACGAAGGTCTCCGGGCTCGGCTGACCGGTCACTCGACCGCCCTACTGGCTCTCGTCCCGGAGCCGGAGCGCGGCGTCAAGGTTGTACCGCGACAACTGCGTGCTCGGATGTTCCACGCCCAACACCCGTTCCCGCCCCGCCAGCGTCATCCTCAAGCGGAGCCGACCACTCATAGAGATCTTGGACGGTTACCGTTCGTCGCGAACGGTAACTGTCCAAGATCTACCTGGTCCTCGTACGGGAAGTGGCGTGCGGCCGGCGCGAGCGCTCTGCCCCGTCGGTGCGGGCAGTTCCACAGCGAGCCGATCGGTGACACGAGCCACCGCCGCGAAGCCGCGCGGCGTCCGGGGTCCGGCCACCGGAGCGACAACGGACGCCGGCCCCGAAAAGGGGGACCGGCGCCCGTCGTGGTGGAGCGGTGGGTCAGGCGGAGTAGCCGCGGGTCGCGGCCCAGTTCGCCAACGCGATCGTGGTCATCCAGTACGACCCGGCGGCGGGGTTCGCCGAGTCGGCGATCCGCACCAGCCGGCCCTCGTCGTCGTAGCCGACCACCGCGATGTAGTGGCCGCCGGGGAACGAGTGCCAGCCGCCGGCGGTGTCGGTGGCGCTACCGGCGACGTTGACCACCACGCCGCGGCCGTCGGTGATGGCCTTGACGACGTCGGCCTGGAGCTGGTCCATCTGGGCCGGGGTGGCGGCGCCGCCCTTGATCATGCGGGTCCGGTACGGGGACCCCTTGACCGTGTCGTTGAGCACCCGGGTGGTGTCCTCGGCCGAGTCGGTGCCGAACTGGTCGGTGCCGAGCGGGCCGGCGAGCTGGTCCTGCGAGCGCTCGATACCGGCGGCGCTTAGCGCGTTGCGGACGGCGGCCGGACCGCAGTAGTAGAAGTTGATTTGCGCCTGGTAGGCGTACTTCAGGGTCTTGGACTTCGGTGGCTTCGGTGCCGCCGGCTTCTTGGTCAGGTCCGGGTCGGCGGCGGCCGTGGTGGCCGGGGCGCTGGACGGCGCGGCGCTCGACGGCGCGGCGCTGCTGGGGGCCACCGCAACGGCGCGGGCCTCGCCACGCGAGGCGGGGCTGTCGCCGCCCCGCTCAGCCAGCGCGACGCCGGTCTGGGCCGAGGCGGGGGCGGGGGTCTCCTCGGTGCCGGCGGCCAGGGCCCCCGCACCGGTCGCCAGCACGAGCGCCGCGGCCGACGCGGCGGCCACCTGGTACGGGCGCTCGGAGACGAGACGGCGGAGCTGTCGCTTGAGGTGGTGCTTCACGGGTTTCCTCCACGGGCGGTCGGGGCTGGTGGCGCACCGTGCCGGCCGAAAGCGGCGCAGGGCGGGGCCGCGCGGAGAGAATCCGCCGGCGGGTGGCCACGAGGGGGTCGCGCCCGGTCGGACCGGGCGGTGGGCGGTGGGTCAGCGCCCGGCGGAAGTCCGGACGGGCGCGGGCACCGCTACGCCGTGGAGGCGGCGGAACGCCCGGGGGGCGGATTCGTGCTGCACGAAGTTGGAACTCCTTCCGACACCGCCTACCGGGTTAGCTGACGGGTTCGGGCGGGAAGTGCGCCCTACCGCGAGACTCGCGGATTCACCCCAGGTGCAATGGGTCCCCGGCTCGCCTTCCGGCGATTGAGCGGGTCGATGCGGCGTCGCCTCTTGCGATCGGGTACCGCACCGGACGCGCCGACATTACTGGCCGGTTCACGGGCCTGCCAAGCCGTCGTGACCTGCCTAAACATCGATCATGGAAGCAATTTTGCGGACACTTTCGCACTGACGCTACTCAATGGGGACGGCTGGCGAAGACGGCGCGTGCGGTCGGTAACGGGACAGGCCGTCGACTTTCTTCCGCCACTCGCGCGAGAATCGGCCGACCTGAGAAACTTGACCGGTTCGACATTCGTGTGACCGGAGTCACGGAAATAACCGGCCGGTCAGCTCGCCCGCGCCGGCCGCCACCGGACCTCGACGGCCCGGCGCCCGACGGTCACCGGCCGGGACCGCGTCGACACCGCCGGCCGCAGCCGTTCCGCCGCCGCGTACGCCTCGGCCGAGAGCGCCCGGGCCGCCTCGGCGGCCACCTCGGCGTCCCGCCACGAGGCCCGCTCCCGGGCCGCGGCCGCGCGGTAGGCGGCCAGCTTGCCGTCCCGGACGGCCCGCGTCAAGGCGATCTCCTGGTCGACCGGGTGCAGGCGGGGGTCCCACCCGCCCCGGTGCCCGAACACGTCCCGGAGCTGCTCGGCGGTGAGGTCACCGCGCCAGTGGGCGGCCACCGCCGCGTGGTGCAGCCAGCGCTCGCGGTACGCGTACTCGGCGGGCGTCCGGGGAGTGCGCGGTCGCGGCAGCGGTGCCGCCGCGGCGAGCCGGCGGGCGTCACCTTCCGCCTCGTCGTACGCCTGCCAGGCCCGGTCGGCCTCCTCCTGGGCGGCCAGCCAGGCGTCCCGTCGCCGTCGCGCCGTCTGAGCCGCCCCGGCCGCCGCCACCGCCACCTCCTCGGCGTACCGGCGCAGGTCGGTGGTCTCGTCCGCCGGTGGCGGCTCCGGGACGGGCCGGTCCGGCTCCGGCCGGGCCGCGAGGACGGTGAGCGTGGTCAGGGCGAGAAGAAGCAGCGCCGACCAGATGGCGGTCGCCCGGGGTACGTCGACGAGGAACTCGTGAAGGACGGTGGTCATGTCGGCACACCTCATGAGGAAACGGCGGGAGTCGTACCGCTCGGCGACTGGCCGGCGGCACGGCGGGGAAACGACGGGTGCAGCCGCGGCCGGACCGGGGTCGGGGCATCTCGGCCGGCCCGGCGAGTGTTAACAGGGGGCCCCTGCTCTACCGCAGGCGTTAAGAGGGGGCCCTTCCTTACCCGAAGGGTGGGGCTCGGGGGCCGGCGGTGGTGGCGGACCGGGCCGGTCGGGGCACCGCCTCGGTGCCGGTCGCCGGGACCGGCCGGGCGGCACCGTGCGGCACGCCGGTCACCGGGACGAGGGCCGCCGAACGGCAGGAGGGCCCGTCGTCGACGGTGGACCGCGCGTACGCGTTCTCCGCTCCGCCGGCACCGGTCGCGCCGTCGGTGCTCAACCACGCGGGGGCGTTCCCCGGGGCCACGGCGATCATCGCTCCGGTCGCGCCGGCGGCCTCCGCCGAGTGAGCCGGACCGGCGACGCCGACGGTGAGACCGGCGGTCAGCGCGAGACCGGCGAGCAGCCGGGAGGCCCAGCGCGCCACCCACCACAACGGACAGGTGAGGGCGACGGGGAGCACGGTCCCACGCTACCGCCGGGCACCGGCCCGCCGCACCGGTGACGGGCGTGTCGCACTGAGTGTCGCGCCGGACCGGTCAGCGTGGAGGGTCAGCCGCGCTCGCCCGCGTACACCCTGGGGTTGTCGGGCTCGGCCGCGCGCGGCGCCGGCACGGCCGCCGGCCGCCTGCGGCGCGGCCCGAGCCGGCGCATCATCGGTGTCTCCACCCAGCGGTGCAGCAGCGCCGCCAGCAGCAGGTTGACCAGGAGGAAGCCCACCACGGCCGTCGGCCCCCACCAACCGTCCAGGCCCACCCCGTAGTGACCGGTCAGCCGCAGCACGCTGACCATGACCAGGACGTGCACCAGGTAGAACGCGAACGAGACCTCACCGAGCCAGACCATCGGCCGGGAGCGCCACGGGGTCCGCCGGCCGGCGACGTCCGCGTCGGCGGCGGCGGCGATGACCAGGACGTACGCGGCCGACAGCAGCGCCGCCCACAGTTCGGCCCGGATCCAGCCGCCGGCCACCACCCAGGTCACCACGAAGAACACCGTGGCCAGGCCCAGCCGTGGGCCACGCCACCGGCCGCGGCGCAGCAGCTCGGCGGCGGCCACGCCCATCCAGAACTCCAGCGAGCGCACCGGCGGGAAGATCTGGGTGAACCACCAGCGGCTCTCCTCGGGCACGAGGGCCTGCGCCGGCCAGAGCGCGAGGATGAGCAGCGGCACCGCGACGACCACGCCCCACAGCGCGCCGGCCGGCAGCCGCCGGATCAGCGGCAGCGCGAACGGCAGGCAGGCGTAGAAGAACAGCTCACAGGAGAGCGACCAGCTCACCGTGTTGATGCTGTAGAACACGCCGGGAGTCGGGTCCCAGGCCTGCACCAGCAGCAGGTTCTCCAGCGCGGCGCGCGGGTTGACCGGGTCGGCGAACGCGTACGCGACAAGCAGCGCCGCCACGAACATCACCACGTGGTTCGGGTAGATCTTGGCGATCCGCCGGCGCAGGAAGGTGCGCTTCGCCTCACCCGGCCGGTACGACCAGACCAGCACGAATCCACTGAGGATGAAGAAGAACTGCACGCCGGAGAGGCCGAGGGTGAACGCCCGGTCCACGACCGCCTTGTAGGCGGGCTCGGCGACGATGCCCATCGTGCCGGCGTGGAAGCCGAAGACCAGCAGCGCCGCGATCCACCGTAGCCCGGTCAGCGACGGCAGCCGGTTGCCCGGAACGATGACGGTGGAGTCCGCCGCGCGGACCGGGCGGTCGGTGGGGGGCACCAGCACGCGCGTCTCCTCCTGAGGGGTCGTGGCCGGCCCTCGCCGGCCCGCTCGGCACGCCCCGCGACATTACCCGCCGGGACGGTGACCGCCACCCGCGCCCGACCACCGTGTCGTACGCATGTTCGACCGCTGCGGTAGGCTCGGGCCGTGCCGGACGTCTCCTACCAGCCGTCGATGCTGGATGTCGCCGACGCCGGGCCGACGCTCGGGCCGCTGCGCGGCCGGGTCACGCGGCACCGGCTCACCCGGGGCGCCTGGGTCGACCACCTGCCCGGCTGGGTGCGCGGCTCCGACCAGGTGCTCGACACGCTGCTGCACGAGGTGCCGTGGCGCGCCGAGCGCCGCACGATGTACGACGCCGAGGTCGACGTGCCCCGCCTGCTGTGCTGGTACGCGGCGGACCGGCCGCTGCCGCACCCGGTGCTGACCGCCGCCCGCGAGGCGCTGACGCGGCACTACGCGGCGGAGTTGGGCGAGCCGTTCGCCACCGCCGGCATGTGCCTCTACCGCGACGGTCGGGACAGCGTCGCCTGGCACGGCGACACCATCGGCCGGGGCGCCCACGTCGACACCATGGTCGCCATCGTCTCCTTCGGCTCGCCCCGACCGCTGCTGCTGCGTCCACGCGGGGGCGGCACCGGCCTCCGCTTCCCGCTGGGCCACGGCGACCTCGTCGTGATGGGCGGGTCCTGCCAGCGCACCTGGGAGCATGCCGTCCCGAAGACGGCCCGGCCAGTCGGTCCCCGGGTCAGCGTCCAGTTCCGCCCGGCGAACGTGGCCTGAGCCGCTCAGAGCAGGCCGGCCAGCTTGTAGAGGACCAGGGACCCGGCGACGGCCACGTTGAGGCTCAGCCCGCTGCCGACCATCGGAATCTCCACCGCCGCGTCGAGATGGTCGAGCGCCTCCGGGGGGATGCCGGTCCGCTCGTGGCCGAGCACGACGACCGTCCGGCCCCGCGCGGCGGGCAGGTCACCGAGCCGGACGGCCTCGTCGGCGAGTTCGACGCCGAGGATCCTGGTGCCGGCGGCCCGTTCGGCCGCCAGCCAGCGCAGCGGCGCACCGACCCGGTGCACGCATCCGGGGCGGCGCAACGTGTTCCCCCGTGCCACGGCGTCGTCCACCCACCGGAACGGCGGCACGGCCAGGCAGGCGCCGACCGCGTCGCAGGTGCGCAGCAGCGTACCCAGGTTCGCGCCGTGCATCGGCCAGAGCGGCGCCGCGAGCAGGTGACCCCAGCAGCGGTGCGGACGGGAACGACGGGCGGCGCGCAGCTCGCGCGGCGGCCGGACCCGGATGGCGGCGCTCACGCCGCGCCGGCGACTCCGCCGCGAAGTGGAGAGAAAGTCATGCTGGAACGTGCTTGTCGGCGCACGCGAGCCATCGACGGTGACAGAGGATTCGATCCTAGAGCCTCGGCTGCCGGACGGCAGCTTCCGCCCGCATGTTAGAAACAACTCTCAGGGTCCGCACCGCCCCTCCCACATCACCATCGCGAAGGGGCAAACCATGACCCAGTCCCCCACCGAATCGCGTCCGCGCTGGTCGCCCTGGTCGGTCCACGGCGACGGCCGGTCGGTACGCCCCGGCGACGTGGTGCACCCCGACGAACGGTTGTCCTGGCCGCGCACCCTCGGCGTCGGCGTGCAGCACGTGGTGGCCATGTTCGGCGCCACGTTCACGGTGCCGCTGATCACCGGTTTCCCGCCGGCCACCACGCTCTTCTTCTCCGGGCTCGGCACCCTGCTGTTCCTGGTGATCACCGGCAACCGGCTGCCGTCGTACCTCGGCTCGTCGTTCGCCTTCATCGCGCCGGTGCTGGCGGCGAAGGCCGGCGGGGACATCGGGCCGGCCCTCGGCGGCATCCTCGTGGCCGGCGCCGCGCTGGCCCTGGTCGGCGTGATCGTGCACGTCGCCGGCGCCCGGTGGATCGACGCCCTGATGCCGCCCGTCGTCACCGGCGCGATCGTCGCCCTGATCGGCCTGAACCTCGCCCCGGTCGCCTGGGACGGGGGCGGCAGCGGCACCGGCGTCAAGGCGCAGCCGCTGATCGCCGTGGTGACCCTGGTGGCGATCCTGCTCGCCACCGTCGCGTTCCGGGGCTTCCTCGCCCGCCTGTCCATCCTGCTCGGCGTCGCCGTCGGCTGGGCGCTGGCCGCCGCGACCGGTCAGCTCGACCCGAACGCCGTCGACGGGCTGCGCGAGGCGGCGTGGGTCGGCCTGCCGGAGTTCCACGCCCCGAGCTTCAGCCTGCGCGCCGTGGTGCTGGTGATCCCGGTGATCCTCGTGCTGATCGCGGAGAACGCCGGGCACGTCAAGGCGGTGGCGGCGATGACCGGCCGCAACCTGGACAAGGACATGGGCCGGGCGTTCCTGGGTGACGGCCTGGCCACCGTACTCGCCGGCTCCGGCGGCGGCTCCGGCACCACCACGTACGCGGAGAACATCGGCGTCATGGCGGCCACCCGGGTCTACTCGACGGCCGCGTACTGGATCGCCGGTGCGGCGGCGGTGCTGCTCGGCCTGAGCCCGAAGTTCGGTGCGCTGATCCTCACCGTCCCGGCGGGTGTGCTGGGCGGCGCCACCACCGCCCTGTACGGGCTGATCGCCGTCCTGGGCGCCCGGATCTGGATCGAGAGCCGGGTCGACTTCCACGACCCGGTCAACCTGATGACCGCCGCCGTCGCCGTCATCGTCGGCGCCGCGAACTACACCCTGACGGCCGGTGACCTGTCGTTCAACGGCATCGCCCTGGGCACCGGCGCCGCCCTGCTGATCTACCACGGCATGCGCCTGATCGCCCGCCTCCGCGGCACGACCCCGGAACCCCGTACCTGAACGGCCGACTGACGCCACCACGCCTTCGCCGTGGCTGCGTCAGTCGCGCTCCACCTGGTGGCCGACCACCGTCGGGCCGAGCATCACGGCGAAGCCGCTGCCGTCGCGCCGCGGGTCGGCCGCCGGCAGCTCCACCGGCTCGCCGTTCGCCGTCGACCCGACCGGCCGCGGGCCGATCCAGGCGACGACCACGTCGGTCTCACCCTTCAGGAAGCGCTGGGCGCGCACGCCGCCGGTCGCCCTTCCCTTCGCCGGGTACGCCGCGAACGGCGTCACCTTCACCGTGGCGCCGGTCGACGTGACCACCATCGGCTCGCCGTGGGTCGGGTCGTCGGTGCGGACCGCGCCGAAGAACACCACGCTCGCGCCGGCCGGCAGGTTGACACCGGCCATGCCACCGCCCCGCAGCCCTTGCGGACGGACCAGCTTCGCCGCGAACCGCAGCAGCGACGCCTCCGACGTGACGAACGCCAGGGTCTCCGCGCCGTCGGTCAGCCAGGTCGCCCCGACCACCTCGTCGCCGTCCCGCAGGCCGATCACCTCGAACTCGTCGGATCGCACCGGCCACTCCGGAGCGCAGACCTTGACCACGCCCTGCCGGGTGCCCAACGCCAGCCCGGGTGAGCCCTCGGCGGTCGGCCCGAGCGGCGCGAGACCCACCACGGTCTCCCCCGGCTCCAGCGGCACCAGCTCGGCGGCGGACATCCCGCCGCGCAGCGAGACCGTGCCGGACTGCTCGGGCAGCACCGGCAGCGGCAGCACGTCCACCTTGAAGGCGCGGCCGGCGCTCGTGACCAGGAGGACCCGGCCGCGGGCCGTGGAATGGACCACGGCGCGTACCGCGTCGTGCTTGACCCGACCGTGCCGCCGGCGCCCCTCGGCCGCCTCCTCCGACTCGGCCGCGGTGCGCGCGACCAGGCCGGTCGCCGAGAGGATCACCTGGCACGGGTCGTCGGCGACCTCCAGCGGGCCGGCCGGCGCGGACGCGGCCAGCACCTCCTTGAGATCCCCGTCGACAAGCGTGGTGCGGCGCGGCGCGGCGAACTGCTTCACCACGGCGGCCAGCTCGTCGGAGACGACCTTCCGCAGCACCTTCGGGTCGTCGAGGATCTTCGACAGCTCGGCGATCTCGCCGCGCAGCTTCTCCTGCTCGGCCTCCAGCTCCAGCCGGTCGTACTTCGTCAGCCGGCGCAGGGGCGTGTCCAGGATGTACGTCGCCTGGATCTCGGAGAGCTTGAACCTCCGCATCAGGCCGTCCTTGGCGTCCTGCGCGTCCTCGCTGGCCCGGATCAGCTTGACGACCTTGTCGATGTCGAGCAGCGCGATCAGCAGGCCGTCGACCAGGTGCAGGCGCTCCTCGCGCTTGCGCCTGCGGTACGCGCTGCGCCGGGTCACCACGTCGTACCGGTGGGACAGGAAGACCTCCAGCAGGGGCTTCAGCCCCAGCGTCTGCGGCTGCCCGTCGACAAGCACCAGGTTGTTGACCCCGAACGACTGCTCCAGCGGGGTGAGCCGGTAGAGGTCGGCCAGCAGCGCCTGCGGGTTGACCCCGACCTTGCACTCGATGACCAGCCGGGTGCCGTTCTCCCGGTCGGTCAGGTCCTTCACATCAGCGATGCCGGTGAGCCGCTTGGTCTTCGTGACCTCGTTGGTGACGGCGGCGATGACCTTCTCCGCGCCGACGCCGTACGGCAACTCGACGACGGTGATCGCCTGCCGGCCGCGGCTGCCCTCGACCGGGCCGATCTCCACCTTCGCGCGCATCCGGACCACGCCACGGCCGGTCTCGTACGCGCGCCGCACCTCGTCCAGCCCGAGCAGCAGCCCGCCGGTCGGCAGGTCGGGACCCGGGACGAACTCCATCAGCTTGTCCAGCGTGGCGTCCGGGTGGTTGATCAGCCAGCGGGCGGCGGAGACCACCTCGCCGAGGTTGTGCGGGATCATGTTGGTCGCCATGCCCACCGCGATCCCGGAGGCGCCGTTGACCAGCAGGTTGGGGAAGGCGGCCGGCAGCACGGTGGGCTGGGTCAGCGAGCCGTCGTAGTTCGGCTCCAGGTCGACGGTGTCCTCGCCCAGCTCACCGACGAGCAGCATCGCCTCGCGGGACAGCCGGCACTCGGTGTAGCGCGCCGCGGCCGGGCCGTCGTCCGGACTTCCGAAGTTCCCATGCCCGTCGATGAGCGGAACGTTGAGCGAGAAGTCCTGCGCGAGGCGTACCAGGGTGTCGTAGATCGCCGTGTCGCCGTGCGGATGGTACTTGCCCATCACGTCGCCGACCACACGGGCCGACTTCACGTGGCCCCGGTCCGGGCGGTGGCCGGACTCGGACATCGACCAGAGGATGCGCCGGTGCACCGGCTTCAGCCCGTCCCGCGCGTCCGGCAGGGCGCGGGAGTGGATGACCGAGAACGCGTACTCCAGGTAGGAGTCGGAGACCTCGGTGACCAGCGGGTTGTCGAAGACCCGCGCGCCGGCCTGGTCGAAGACGGAGAGGTCGACCTTCGTTTCCTTGCGGCGTGCCATCGTCAGCGTCCTTGTCCGTACGGGGCGGTCAGTGGGCTCATGCGTCGATCGCCTCGCGGTCGACCCGGTCGGCGGAATCGATCAGCCAGTTGCGGCGGGGCTCCACCTTCTCCCCCATCAGCAGCTCCAGGATCTGCTCGGCCGCCTCGACGTCGTCGAGGGTGATCCGGCGGACCGCCCGGGTGGCCGGGTTCATCGTGGTCTCCCACAGCTCGTCGGCGTCCATCTCGCCGAGACCCTTGAACCGCGGGATCGGCGTGACGACCTGCTTGCCGGCCTTCTCCAGCCTGCGGACCGTCGTCTCCATCTCCGCCTGCGTGTACGTGTAGATGGTCTGCGGGTTCCGCCCCTTGGTGGTGATCTTGTGCAGGGGCGGCATCGCCGCGTACAGCCGGCCGGCCTCGATCAGCGGCCGCATGTAGCGGGCGAAGAGCGTGATCAGCAGGGTGCGGATGTGCGCGCCGTCCACGTCGGCGTCGGCCATGATGAGGACGCGGCCGTACCGCAGGGCGGACAGGTCGAACGTGCGACCCGAGCCGGCGCCCAGCACCTGCACGATCGCCGCGCACTCGGCGTTGTCGAGCACCTGCTGGAGATTCGCCTTCTGCACGTTGAGGATCTTGCCGCGGATCGGCAGCAGCGCCTGGTACTCCGACGAGCGCGCCATCCGGCTCGTCCCCAGTGCGCTGTCCCCCTCGACGATGAACAGCTCACTGCGCTCCACACCGGTCGACCGGCAGTCGACAAGCTTCGCCGGCATCGACGCGCCCTCCAGGGCGGTCTTGCGCCGGGCCGCGTCCTTCTGCTGCTTCTGCGTGAGCCGGACCCGCGCCGCGTCGACGATCTTCTGCAGGACCGTCCGCGCCTCGGCCTTTGTCCTCCGGTCCTCCAGCCAGGCCTTGAGATGCTGCTCGACCAGGCCCTGGAGCACCTTGGTGATGCCGGCGGTGGACAGCTCGTCCTTCGTCTGCGAGGTGAACTGCGGCTCCGGGATCCGCACGTGCACCACGGCGGTCATGCCCTCGAGGATGTCCTCCAGGGTGGGCGCGTCCTCCTTGGCCTTCAGCAGGCCGCGGGCGTTGCGGGCGGCGTCGGCGAGCGTACGCGCCAGCGCCCGCTCGAAGCCCTTGCGGTGGGTGCCGCCGTGCGCGTTGCGGATCGTGTTGGTGAAGCACTCCACCGTGCGCTCATAGCCGGTGCCCCAGCGGAAGGCCACCTCCACCTCGGCGCGACGCTGCACGTTGGCCTGCATGACGCCGTTGGCGTCGGCCGCGTTCTCCCGGTACGTCCCCTCGCCGGTCACCATCAGCATGCCGGAGACCGGACGGTCGCCGGCCGGCGCCAGGAACTCCACCATGTCGGTCAGGCCGTTGGGGAAGTGGAACCGCTCCTCCGCCGCCTCCGCGCCGGTGTGGTCACGCAGCAGGTAGCGGACGCCGGGCACCAGGAAGGCGGTGTTGCGAAGCTTCAGCCGCACCGCCTCGACGTCCAACGCGGCGCCGGTCTCGAAGTAGCGCGGGTCGTGCCAGTAACGGATCGAGGTGCCGGTGCGCTCCCGGCGCTTCATCGCGCCGATCACCTGGAGACCGGGGCCGGGGGTGAAGGGGGCGTCCGGCCCGTCGCCGTCGAAGATGCCCGGCACGCCGTGCCGGAACGACATCGAGTGGACCTTGCCGCCGCGGCGGACCGTGACGTCGAACCGGCGGGAGAGCGCGTTGACCGCCGAGGCGCCCACGCCGTGCAGGCCGCCGGAGGTCTTGTAGCCCGAGCCGCCGAACTTGCCGCCGGCGTGCAGCCGGGTCAGCACCAGCTCGACGCCGGAGATGCCGGACTTCGCGTGCACGTCCGTGGGGATGCCCCGGCCGTCGTCGTCGACCTGGACCGAGCCGTCGGCGTGCAGCGTGACCTCTACCGACGTCGCGTGGCCGGCAACTCCCTCGTCGGTGGAGTTGTCGAGGATCTCGTTGACGAGGTGACCCACGCCACGGCTGTCGGTCGAGCCGATGTACATGCCCGGACGCTTGCGGACAGCGTCCAGCCCCTCGAGGTGCGTGAGGTCGTCGGCCCCGTACAGGGTCTCAGGCTCTGCGGTCAACTGGTCGTACTCCCAGGTCTCGGCGGTGTGGTGCCGCGGACGGCGGGCATCGGCCGGGAAGCGGCGCGCCGCAGCGAGCCTAGCCGTACGCCCCGACAACGCCCGGAAGCCCCGCTCGACCCGCCGCAACCGGCGCAACCGACCGGGACGCCGGACGATTCCGCCCGTGACCCAGACGACAGTCGTCCCAGGTACCCAACCGGCCCGTTCCCGACACCGGGGCGGGTGAGCACCACGGGCGAACGGGGTCGTGATCAGTTGATGCTCTGCCGGTTCCCTGGGTCGCCACGGCCCAGCACGCCATCATCCGTTCAACGAACGCACCCGGCGGCGGGGCGTTGTTAGCGAGGTATGCCGGGTTTGGGGTGTGGTCGGGGGCACCCGGTCGGCGGAATGATGCGGGGCTCGGGGTGGTTACATCACGTGGACGATCGAGTAGGACCGCGTGGGCTTCGGC